>CALVVW010000001.1 GCA_944364005.1 uncultured Bacilli bacterium
CTATTTGATACATTAGTTGCCATTATACATCCTCCTTTGCTCTTTTTCTTTCTGCTTAATAACTTTAACATAAAATGGAGCATAAGTCAAATAAAATTTATTCTATGCTCTATCTATTCTTAATTATCATACTTATCTTTCTATATTTATGATAAAATATATATGAGGAGGTTTTATATGTATATACCATTATATAATAAGAGTTATTATTCATTACTTTCTAGTATGCTTTCTATTGATGATTTAGTATCTTTTGCAGTACATCATAAAATCTCTAGTATAGCATTGGCAGATGATGCGATGTATGGTGTTATGGAGTTTATTAAGAAGTGTCAGGAGCATGATATAAAACCTATTATTGGTCTTACTGTTTCTTTAGAAGAATTTATTGCTGTTTTATATTGTAAGAATTATCAAGGGTATCAAAATTTAATTAAGCTTTCTACGATTCAGAATGAAAGAGTGGTTACTGTTCATGATTTAGAACAATATTCTAGTGATATTATTTGTGTGTTACCATTTGAAAGTCGTAGTTATTATTCTTTTTGTCAAAATATTTATTCTGATTTATATTTAGGATATCGTAATAAGAATGAAGAAAGAGAAGTTTTATTAGAGACTAAAAATGTGGTGTTTTTTCCACTTAATTTATATTTATATAAAACTGATAGTGATTATCTGGGTTATTTATATAGAATTCGTGATGGTAAGACAGTTAGTGATGAGGTGGAGTATGATTTATTAAATCATGAATTAGAGATTCCTAATTTATTAGATTATACGGATAATTTAGGACTTATTAATACTCTTAAGATTAGTGACTTATGTAATTTAGAATTTCCTAAAGCAGAGCTTTTGCTTCCTATTTATGAATGTAGTGATCCTAGTAAGTATTTATTTGAGTTAGCAAAAGCTGGTCTTTCTAGAAGATTGCAAGGAAATATTAGTGATGCTTATAAGAATCGTCTTAGTTATGAATTAAAAATTATCGATTCCATGGGATTTTCTAATTATTTTTTAGTGGTATATGACTTTATTAAATATGCAAAACAGCATGATATTTTAGTTGGTCCTGGAAGAGGTAGTGCAGCGGGTAGTTTAGTTTCTTACTGTTTAGGAATTACGGAGATTGATCCTTTAAAGTATGATTTGTTATTTGAACGTTTTCTAAATCCAGAACGTAAGACAATGCCTGATATCGATACTGATTTTCCAGATGATAAAAGAGATGAAGTTATTGATTATGTTGTTTCTAAATATGGAAAGAAAAGAGTTGCGGGAATTGTTACTTTTGGTACTTTAGGTGCGAAACAAGTTATACGTGATGTTAGTAGGGTTTTAAATATTCCTACTTATAAAGTAGATAGTTTAAGTAAGTTTATTCCTTCTTTTACTAAGGATAAGTTAGAAGATTTTTATAAGAATAATTCTAATTTTAAAGCTAGAATTGATAGTGATTTATTACTTAGTAAAATGTTTCATATTGCTTGTCGTTTGGAAGGTTTTCCAAGACATACTTCTTCTCATGCTGCTGGTATTGTTATGTGTCAAAAGGATTTAGATGAAGTTTTGCCTTTAACTATTAGTGAAGGTATGTATTTAACTAGTTATTCTATGGAATATTTAGAAGAACTTGGTCTTTTAAAAATGGATTTTTTAGGTCTTAAAAATTTGACTATTATACATAATATTTTAAAAGATATTGAGACTTCGTTAGGAGAGAAGGTTAATTTTAATCAAATACCTTTAGATGATCCTGCGGCACTGCATATATTTGAAGTTGCAAATACGAATGGAATATTTCAATTTGAATCTACGGGTATGAGAAATTTCTTACGTAATCTTAGACCAAATCAATTTGAAGATATTTTTGCAGCAATTGCGTTATTTCGACCTGGACCTGCTGTTAATATTGATTCCTATATTAGAAGAAAACATGGGGAAGAGGAAATTACTTATTTAGATCCTTGTTTGGAACCAATTTTAAAAAATACTTATGGTATTATTATTTACCAAGAGCAGATTATGCAGGTTGCTAGTCGTTTTGCTGGTTATAGTTTAGGAGAAGCTGATATTTTACGTCGAGCAATGAGTAAGAAGAAAGTAGATCTATTAAAGAATGAAGAAGAAAAATTTATTCATAAGAGTCTAGAGAGAGGACATAGTTATGAAGTTTCAAAGAAAATATTTGATTTAATACTAAATTTTGCGGGATATGGATTTAATAGATCACACTCTGTTGCTTATTCTATTATTGCGTATAAAATGGCTTATTTAAAAAGTCATTATCAGACTATCTTTTTTGCTAATCTTTTAACTAATGTGATTGGTAGTGAAACAAAAACTCATGAATATATTATGGAAGCTAGAGCTAACCATTTAGAGATTTTAAAACCATCGATTAATTTAAGTGATATTAGATATATTGTAAAAGATGGAAAGATAGTGTATCCAATTTCTAATATTAAATCTATTGGTGTTGTCGTTGCAAATAGTATTATTAAGGCTAGAAGTGAAGGTGAGTTTGTTAGTATTTATGATGCTTTTAGTCGACTTTATATAGCTGGTGTAGGTAAGAAAAATTTAGAGACTATAATTTATGCAGATTGTTTTCATGATTTTTCTTATAATAGAGCAACTCTTATTTATAATTTAGATAGTTTATTTAATTATGCAGAACTTACGAAAGATATTGATCCTTCTTTAGTTATGCAACCAGATATTGAAGAAAAAAAGGAATATGAAGCAAGTTTCTTATTAGAAAAAGAAAAAGAAGTTTTTGGATTTTATTTATCTAGTCATCCTACTACTATGTATAAAAAAGATCATCCATATACTATTTTAATTAATCAAATTCCAAATAATTTTGCAAAAAGTATTGATACTTTGATATTAGTTGATAAAATAAAAGTAATTAATACTAAAAAAGGGGATAAAATGGCATTTATTACTGGTAGTGATGAAACTGGTACGATGGACTTTACTTTATTTCCTAGAGTATATCGATTGTATGAGAATATAGAAAAGGGAGATTTATTAAAGATTCGAGGAACGGTTGAGAAGAGATTAGATCAATTTCAAGTAGTGGTTCAAAAAGTTAAGTTTTTAAATGAGAAGGAGGATGTTTATGAGAAGAAAGACTAAGGCTCAAAAGACGTTAATTAAAAATAGAGAATATGTATATAGTGTTGCTTGTGTTTTACTTATTATTGATCAGGTATTGAAATTACTTGTTCGTTCTAAAATTGAATTATTAGATGAGATTGAAGTTATTCCTAGTTTCTTTTCTATTTATCATATTGAAAATACAGGAGGAGCATTTAGTCTTTTTAGTGGAGCAACGATTGTATTAATTGTTCTTAGTGTTTTAGTTCTTGCTTTTTTACATTATTTTGTTTTAACTGATGAAGCTATGACTAAGTGGAGAATTTTTGGACTTGGTATTGTTATTGGAGGAATTCTGGGCAATTTGGTTGACCGTCTTTTATATGGTGCGGTTGTTGACTTTTTGTCATTTGATTTGTTTGGTTATGGATTCCCGGTTTTTAATATTGCAGATATTGGTATTACCGTGGGATTTGTCATTTTAGCAATAGGTATTCTTAGGAGGGATGGTAATGAATTCTTGGATAGAAGTAAAAGACGAGATAGAGGAGAGAGTTGATTCTTATTTAGCAAAAGAGTTAAATATTTCTAGAAGTAAGGTACAGAAATTGATAAAACAAAGTTTAGTTACTGTTAATGAGAAAGTAGTCTCTAGTAATTATATTGTGAAGTGTGGAGATTTTATCTCTGTTAATGATGATTTAGATTATGAAATTTCTGTTGAAGCTGAAGATATCGATATTGATGTTGTATATGAAGATAGTGACTTGTTAGTGATTAATAAGGCGAGTGGTATGGTTGTACATCCGGCTCCAGGACATTATTCTCATACTTTAGTCAATGCTTTGTTATATCGTTTTCAAATTTCTGGAGGAGAGAAGTATCGTCCTGGTATTGTTCATCGTCTAGATAAGGATACTAGTGGACTTATGATGGTTGCTAAAGGTGAGAAAATACATGATAAGTTATCTCGTATGATTGCAAATAAAGAAGTTGAAAGACATTATTTGGCTATTGTTGATGGTGTGATTAAGCATGATACGGGAACGATTGATGCTCCTATTGGAAGAGATGCTAATAATCGTCAGAAGATGGCTGTTACTGATGTTCATGGAAAAGAAGCCATTACGCATTTTCGAGTGTTAGAAACATTTTCAAATCATACGTTAGTAGAATGTATTTTAGAGACTGGTAGAACGCATCAGATTCGTGTTCATATGGCATATATTGGACATCCTGTTTCTAATGATCCGTTATATGGTAGAGGAAAATCTACAGAGTTTGGACAAATGTTACATTCTAAAAGTATTAAGTTTAAGCATCCTACTACTGGAAAAGAATTGTTTTTTGAAGTTGATCCTCCAAAAGAGTTTTTAGAAAAGCTGGAAAAATTACGAGAAAATGGATAACTTACTCTTCAAAAGATATAATTCTTGTTTAGTAAATTAATAATTAACATTTTTAAGATAAATTTATCATTAGGGACTTGTATTTTTCATTTGCTTTGTGTAAACTAGTAGATATCAAGAGGTGAGTTCTTATGGTGAGAGCTTATTGTATTACAAAATTGTATATTTGTTTATAAAGCAGTACTTTTAGAGACTTATTGTCTTGTTTTGAGTACTGTTTTTTTGTAAATCTTGATATTTAAAAAGAAGTATGTTATAATATGCAACAAATTGAGGGGGAAATATGATGAGAGAATTAACTCATGAAGAAGAAAAATTAAGAAAACTATATTTAAGAGATTTAGCTACAGGCAAGATACAAGGTCCACCAACTGGTAAGGCTAGTGTTGATATGCCTTGGTTTCAATGGTATCATGAAGATGCAATTACTTTGGAGCGTTGTCAGACTAATATCTATGATTATTTTTTAGCATTCGCACCAGATAATGTGCCTTTACTTGAATATTACGGTAGAGAATATTATAAAAACGATATAATTGATATCACGAAAGAGTATATCGGACGTTTTTCTAGTATGGGAATAAAAGAAGGTGATACAGTTTCTTTCATGATGTTAGATGTACCAGAAGTGTTATTTTCTATGTTTGCACTATCAAAATTAGGTGCTACAACTAATTTAATTAAGTTCGATGAAAGTGTTGAGAGAATTAGATTTATGGCTAATAAAGGAGAATCAGATTATATGATTATCTCTGAAGTTGATTTTATTGTTAATAATGTTTTAGATAGTTTGAAATTAGGAAATAATGTAAAAGAAGTTATTACTGTTCCAATTACCGAAATGATGTCTACAACTTCTGTTGTTGAGTTAGTTTATACTCAAATTATGAATAAAACCAAAGAGAAGATAAAACAAGCTGAAGAACAGCAAAAACAAAACGAAGAAAAGAATAATGATAAACAGGATATAAATACAGAAAAGATAACTATTGGTAATAAAATTTCTTTCTTTTATCAAAGTTTAACAGAATTTATTTCTGAGCAGAAAAAAATGAAGAAAAGAATTTCTGCTAATTCTAAATGTTTAACATTTCATGAATGGAAAAAGAAATATCCTATTCAAGATGCAAATGTTATTACTGATGGTCGTGATAATGTAGCTGTTATTGTTTATACTGGTGGTACTACTGGTCACCCAAAAGCAGTTGAGATTACTAATGATAATATGGTAGCGATGGCTCATGATTTTCGTTATAGTGCTTTTGGTTTTGATAATGGAAAAACTTCTTTAAACATTTTACCACCTGGACCATCTTATTATTTGAATGCAACTTATGGTTTAATGTGCTGTGGTGTAAAGGTTAATATGATTTCTAATTTTACAATTTCTGATTATCCTAAATTAATAAAGAAATATAAACCGAATATCTTTTTATCAGGTCCTGTTTTATTAAATGAGATACAAAAACAAGATATTTTGGATGATACGTCTTTTATGACTGCTCCTATTTCCGGAGGTGATAAGTATCATCTTTCGGAAGAAGAAAGTTTTAATAATTATATTAAAGATAATGACCATTCTGTAGATGATAATCATGAAGTTGCTATTGTACATCAGGGATATGGAGAGTCTGAAAGTACAGCAGCAGCTACTTATGCAAAAACAAATGCTTCTGTGTTAGGTACAATAGGTATACCATTGTTAAATGTAAAAGTAGGAATTTTTGATTATCAAACTCCAGAAGAATATCAGTTAGCACCACCTAAGGAAAAATCTTATGGTGAAATTGGTGAAATTTGTATTACTGGTCCTACTATCATGAGGGGATATAAGGGTGATGTAGAAGAGACAAATAAAGTATTGAGACTTCACTCAGATGGTAATTATTGGTTGCATACTGATGATTTGGGTCATATGGATCAAGCTGGAAGGTTATTTCATCATGGTCGTGCAAAACGAATGTTGACGAGAGCTGGAACTAAGGTATGGTTAGGTGCTTTGGAAGACGCTATTATGAGACACCCTAATATAGAAAATTGTTGTTGTGTAAAGCGCGATGACGAAATTGAAAGAGAAAGCCCTGTTGCTTATGTAGTATTGAAAAATGATTCTGATGATACTTTTGCAGAATTAGATGAAATTGTTCGTTTAGCTGAAGGTGATAGCTATGTTCCACAGTTTTATGTAAAAACAGATTCTATTCCAGTTACAGAAGTTAATAAAAAAGTAGATTTTAAAAAGTTGGAAGAACAAGATATTTTTGATTCTAACAAATATACGATTGAGGGAAAAATTGTTTCTGAAAAAACAAATAGATTTGTAAAACAGATTAAGTAAAACTTAATTTGTTTTTTTTGATATATACAAAACTAAAAAATCAATATATAATAATGTTAAGGTGATAGTATTATGATAGGGATAGCTTTTACAACGTGCGGTTTAATTTTTACATTATTATTAAGCATAGTTTATTTTCCAAAAAAGAAAGTTAATTTAGTAGAAAATAAAATATATTTAATAATTATTATAATAACATTAGTTAGTACTATAACGGAAATAATTAGTTATCTTTTTGTTGTTAATGGAATTTCTTCTATTTCTCCTATATATAATTTTATTATTAAGTTATTATTTGCTTGCTTTTTACTTTGGTTGTGTATGTTTATGTTATATATTGTTACTACAGGGAGAAGATTAAGAAATGCTCCAGAATTAAAATTAAAAAATAAAATATTGTTATTAATTTTGATAGAAGTTTTTATTTTATTTTTACCAGTAAATATAAAACAAACTAATGGCTTATTATTACCAGAAGGTTTATGTGTAAACGTTATATATTTTGTGGCTGCTATTGCTTTATTAATTATGTGTTACTCTTTATTTTTAAGTAGAAAATTTTTAAAAAATAGACAATTTTATCCTGTGTTTGTTATTTTGATTTTGTTTGCTGCAGTTATTTTAGCTCAGAGGGTTTTTCCAGAAGTGTTTTTAATTAATTTTATGTTATCTTTTATTACTTTTGTAATGTATTTCACTATCGAAAATCCTGATATTAAAATGATTGAACAGTTGCAACTAGCTAAAGAACAGGCAGATAAGGCTAATCAGGCTAAGACTGATTTCTTGTCTAGTATGTCTCATGAGATTCGTACTCCACTTAATGCTATTGTAGGATTTAGTGATTGTATATGTCATGCTGATACTTTAGAAGAGGCTAAAGATAATGCTAAAGATATTGTGAATGCTTCTAATACATTACTTGAGATTGTTAATGGTATTTTAGATATTTCTAAGATTGAAGCTGGTAAGTTAGAAATTGTTAATTCTCCTTATGATGCAAAAGAGTTATTTTCTAGCCTTGCTAAGCTTATTAAACCTAGAATGAATGAAAAGGGTCTTGATTTCCAGGTATATATTGCTCCGGATTTACCTAAAGTGTTATATGGTGATCATGCTAATGTTAAGAAAGTTGTTACTAATATTTTGAGTAATGCTAGTAAATATACGGATAAGGGCTTTGTTCGTTATGAAGTTAATTGTGTTAATAATGGCAATCGTTGTCGTTTGATTATTTCTGTTGAAGACTCTGGACGTGGTATTAAAAAAGAAAATATTGATAAGTTATTTACTAAGTTTCAACGTTTAGAAGAAGACCGTAATACTACGATTGAAGGTACGGGACTTGGCCTTGCTATTACGAAGCAGTTAGTAGAATTAATGGGTGGTAAAGTTATTGTTCATACTGTTTATGGAGAAGGTTCTAAGTTTACGATTATTTTAGATCAACCTATTGAAAAAGAAAGTGCACTACAAAAAGTACAAGGGCCGAATTTGACACATTTAGACCTTACTGGTGTTAAGATATTGGTTGTTGATGACAATACTTTGAATTTAAAAGTGTCTACTAAACTATTTGAAAGATATCATGCTATGATAGAGTGTGTAGATAGTGGATTCCGTTGCCTTGAAAAGATACAAGCTGGAGAAAAATATGATATTATTTTACTTGATGATATGATGCCTAAGATGAGTGGTGTAGAAACATTACAAAAATTAAAACAACTTCCTAATTTTTCTATTCCGGTTGTTGCTTTAACTGCGAATGCGATTACTGGTATGAGAGAAAAATATATTGCTGATGGATTTAATGATTATTTAGCAAAGCCTATCGAAAAAGATGAAATGAAACGTGTATTTGCTTCTATTTTACATTTGTCTGAAGATGTTACTGGTAAATTATTTGAAACTACGGAACTTTTAGATATGGGAGATGATGCTTTTCACTCTTCTACTAGTGGTGAAGTTTATAATGAAGATTATTTAAGAAGTCATGGTGTTGATATTGATCATGCTTTGGATTTGTTAGGGGATATGGAGATGTATAATATGACTCTTCATGATTATTTAGAGGAAATTGATGGAAAAGTAGAGCAACTAAAAAAATATTTGGATGTTCATGATATGCCAAACTATGCTATTTTAGTTCATTCTATGAAAAGTGATGCTAAATATTTAGGATTTATGTCTTATGCAGATATTTGTTATCAACACGAGTTAAAAAGTAAAGAAAATGACTATTCTTATTGTGTGGAACATTTTCCTGAATTAAAAAACGAACTACAAAAATATTTAGTTGTAGTTCGTGAATATAGTAAGCATATTAATTAAGATTTAATAGATAGATTGCGAGTGAAAGAATTGTTGCAAATAGGCTGAATAGGATATATGGTATTAAATATTTTGCACTTTTTTCTTTTAAATCTTTTGTTTCTTTATATAAAAATAGAGAAGTAATAAAAGTTAAAATACAAGATACAAATCCTAGAAAGGGACTTTTTAGTAAGAAAAATAAAGGTTGAAAAGACTGGTTTGCTATATAATTTAATAGTAGGGTATACTTATATGATTTAGGTATATCTTTTATCTTGTAAGTATTTAATATTTGGTAAATACTAATACTGATGCCAATATAGATAATAGACCATATAATACCATATGCCATTTGTGGTGGAGTAAAGAATGGTAAAGTTAGAGAATTATAGAATTTTTTATCAATTGGAATTAGAGAAGATAAAAACCAAGGAAGCAGAATAAGGATAAATTTGAAAAATGCTTTCATAAAACACCTCTTTCTTTATTTTATGTTTTAGTATATAATATTATTAGTATTTTGGAGGGATTCAATGGAAAATGAAATTTTAATGGATGACAAGAATGTTCTTGTGATGAAGTTACTTCATTATTTTATTATAGACAAAAATTATAATCCTATTATATTACAAGGTGTAGAAAATGAAATTTGGTTAGAAAACTTGGAAGAAGACTATAAAGTAGTTCGTATTGTATCTTCTTATATACATAATGATGAGCAGTTTAATTTTGATATGTTTAAGACTAAGAGAATTGTTAAAAAGATTAAGAAGAAAACGTTGTCATTTAATATTAATACATTAAGTATTTTCTTAGATTTAGGTGAGAATGTTAGTCAAGATATTCATGCAATTCCTAATGTTGAATGTGTTAAGATTAATACAGAAGCTGATTTTAAGAAGAGTGATATCATAAAGAAAGAGTTTCCTGATTTGACTAAAAAGTTAAAATATAGTGAAGAGGGTATTGCGTTATTTGCAAAGATTACTAGTGATATTAATGAACATAATAAGAAGGATGCTAAAAAGATTAATGCTATTTTTAAGAATAAATTTCCTATGATTACTTACTGGTTAATTGCTGTTAATGTTATTTTATATGTTATTCCTATTTTATTTGGTCAATATAATGATTTGATTAATAATTATTCTGTCTGGGGACCTGCTATTCGTGAAGGTCAGTATTATCGATTACTTACTGGTATTTTTTTACATGGTGGTATTCTTCATTTATTATTTAACTGTTATGCTTTGTATGTGATAGGGTCTCAAGTAGAGAATTTCTTAGGACGTATTAAGTTTGCTATTATTTATTTAGTTGCTGGTATATCTGGAGCGTTATTCTCTGTTATCTTTGGTGGAAATTTTGCATCTATTGGAGCAAGTGGTGCTATTTTTGGTCTCATGGGAGCATTAGTTTATTTTGGATATCATTATCGTGTTTATTTAGGAACTGTTATTAAGAGTCAGATTATACCGTTAATAGTTCTTAATCTATTTTTAGGTTTTTGTGTGACTGGCATTGATAATTTTGCACATATTGGTGGACTTATTGGAGGTACTTTAATGTCTATTGCATTAGGTGTTAAAGATAAAAGTAGCTGGTTTGAGAGAATGAATGGTTGGATTATTACGATTATTTTCTTAGCATTTTCTATTTACATGGCATTTTTCTATGTTATATAGGGTATTACGTTTGTAATATTCTTTTTTTTAGGTTGTAATCAATTTTAAACCATGGTACAATAAAGTTAAATATTATAGTGAGGTGATATTATGTCACAAGATAAGACTAGTCTATTTAATTTAAAAGATATTGATTCTAAATTAATTCATAGTATTTTGGATGAGGTTTGGGAAGCATTAGAAGAGAGAGGATATAATCCTAGTAATCAAATTGTAGGATATTTAATTAGTGGAGATCCTGGATATATTTCTAGTTATAAAGATGCACGTAGTAAAATACAAGAAATTGATCGTGCGAAGATTGTAGAAGTATTGTTGCAGGAATTTTATAGAGATAAGTAATGCGCTATTTAGGACTTGATTTGGGTAGCCGTACTCTAGGTGTTGCAGTTAGTGATGCTACTGGATTACTGGCTAGTAGTTATAAGACAATCCGTCATCAAGAAGAGTATGCTAAGTTAGTAGATGAAGTTTGTTCTTTGGTAAAAGAGTTAAAGATAGATGCTATTGTTTTAGGTTTCCCTAAGAATATGAATAATACTATTGGACCTAAAGGAGAGCTTAGTTTACGATTTAAAGAACGATTAGAAAAAGTATTATCTATTCCTGTTTATTTACAGGATGAGAGACTTTCTACTAAGAGTGCTACGGATATGTTGATATATGCTGATGTTTCTAGAAAAAATCGTAAAAAAGTTGTAGATAGTGTAGCAGCTACTATAATATTACAAACATATTTAGATAAGGAGAAAAGATAGTATGAAGAAAAATAGTTTTTCTATGATAGATGAAAATGGTAATGAAACAGTATATGATGTTTTATTTACTTTTGAGAGTGAGGAGACTCATAAAAATTATATTGTATATACAGATAATACCAAAGATCAACAAGGAAATGTAGAGGTTTATGCTTCTATTTATGATCCTAATGATCCACATAGTAGATTAGAAGCAATTGAGACTGAGAAAGAATGGAAAGTAATTGAGACTATATTAGAGACTTTACAAGAACAAGTTAGAAATGCTGCCAATAATAGTGGAGAGCAAGAGCAATAGCTCTTTTGTTTTCTGAAGGGGTATTTTATGGTAGTGAGAAGAAGACCAAAGCCATTATTAATTTTTTTGGTATTAACGGGTTCTTTTTTAATTTTACTAGCGGCAGTTTATATGTTTTTAGCAAGTCCTGTGGATAAAAGTAATTCGAATACAATAGAAGTAGTTATTCCTAATGGAACTGGTGTTTCTGGGATTGCTAAAATTTTAAAAGAAAAAGAATTGATTCGTAATGAGTTTGTGTTTGTGATTACTGTTAAGACTAAGCGAGGTTCTTATTTACAAGCATCTACTTATCAACTTAGTAAAGATATGTCTATGGATGAGATTATTGATGCTCTTATTTCTGGTAATAAATATAATCCTGATGCTATTACTATTACCTTTAAAGAGGGAGAGAGAATTACAGATTATGCGGATGAGATTGCTGATGCTACTAATCATACGCAGTCAGAAGTATTGACTATGATTAATGATAGGGCTTATTTAGAGGAATTAAAGACTAAGTATTGGTTTTTAACAGATTCTATTTTTCAAGAGGGAATTTATTATCCGTTAGAAGGATATTTAGCTCCTGATACTTATCAATTTGAAAATAAGGATGTTACTGTTAACACCATTGTTGAGAAGATGTTAGATGAGATGGAAAGTGAATTAGAACCATATAGAGATAGGATTTCTAATAATGTTCATTATTATATGACTATGGCTTCTATGTTGGAGTTAGAAGGTACGAATACTGAAAATCGTAAGATGATTGCTGGTATTTTTGAAAATAGATTAGCAGCTAATATGAATCTTGGTAGTGATGTTACTACATATTATGCATTACAATATCCAATGACTAGTGATTTAACATCTGCTCAGTTTGCGACGGTTAATCCTTATAATACTAGAGCTTCTAATATGGGAGGTAAGATGCCTATTGGCCCTATTTGTAATCCTAGTTTATCTAGTTTAGAAGCTAGTATTGACCCGATTGATAATACATATTTATATTTTGTTGCTGACAAAAATGGAAATATATTTTATACTAATACCTTAGCGGAGCACGAAGCCATGGTGCAAGAAATTAAAGATAAGGGTGATTGGATATGGTAGGTAATTATTCTATGATTCGAGAAATCAAAGAGTATGCTAAAAAAAACAATATTCCTATTATGGTAGACGAGGGAATCGATTTTTTAACTACTTTTATATTAAAAAAGCATGTTAGGAATGTATTAGAAATTGGTACTGCTATAGGATATTCGGCTATTATGATGGCACTAGTTCATCCTAATGTAAAAATTACTACTATTGAAAGAGATGAAAAAAGATATTTAGAAGCAGTAAAAAATGTAAAAGCTTTTGAATTAGAGGATAGAATTACGCTTATCTATAATGATGCATTTAATGTTAAATTAGAAGAAGAGTTTGATTTGATTTTTATTGATGCTGCTAAGGCGCAAAATATTAAGTTTTTTGAACATTTTGAACGTAATTTAGTACCTGCTGGTGCTATTATTACAGATAATTTGAAATTTCATGGTTTAGTTGAAAAAGAAGAGTATGAAATTAAAAGTAAGAATTTACGTGCTTTAGTTCGTAAAATTAAGGATTATATTGCGTATTTGAAATCCAATAGTAGATATGATACAGAATTTTTTAATATTGGTGATGGTATTTCTGTTAGTACTAAAAAATAGAGGGTGATTGCGGTGAGGTTTTTTCAAATTTTAGATTGTAGTGAAGCCTTAGGTACTTGTTGTACAGATTATGGTTTACTTACAATTTTAGATGTTTCTAGAAAAGTATTAAATTTAATACAGTTGATAGCACCTATTATATTGATGGTGGCACTTGCTATACAATTTACACAGATGTTGGTAAATCCGGATGATAAAAAGAAGACTAAGAGTTTATTAAATAAGTTTATTGCAGCGATTCTTTGTTTTTTTGTTCCTTATTTAGTAGATTTATCTTTGAGTTTATTGCCATCTGATATAGAGACTTTTCAATTGGGTGCTTGCTGGGATACTGCTAAAATTTCTAGAGAATTATTGAAAGAGTCAAATAGTACTTATGTTTCTACCTCTAATAAGCAACCACAATCATTTATGTTGAGTTCTCAACTTCCTAATCTTGACTCAGAGGATTCTGGTACTGGTAGTCTGACTGGTAGAGCGATTGTTAGTTATGCTATGGAATTTGTAGGGCAAGAGTATCGTTATGGTGGTATTTGGAATGGTGAAAAGCCTTATACACCTACTGATTGTAGTGGCTTTGTTTCCGGGGTGTTTTCTCATTTTGGTATTCAATTACCTAGAACAACTTATGCCCAATGGGCGGCTACTGATACTTATACTTTAGTTACCGATGGTTCTATTAAAGCAGGGGATGTTGTTATGTATGATGGTCATGTAGGAATACTTACAGGTAATGGTGAGGAAATGGTTCATGCTAGTAATTCTAGACCATATCCAAGCGGGGGAGTTAAGGTTTCTAGTACTTATAAATATCGAAGTATTTTAGGTATTATGAGAATAAATGGTGTTAATTAGGAGGGCTTATGTTTGGAGTTGTCCAAGAAGAAAAAGAAGAACCTAAAGTAAGGCGTACTAGTCATTTTCATTTTTCAAGACTTCCTTTTCGTTTTCAAAAGATATTGCCTTGGTTAGGATTGGTTATTTTAATTATTTTATTAGTAGGATATTATTTGTATAAGAATTATTATAGTAATTATAATTATATTAAAGTAGATACTGATCAATATTTAGTATATACAAAGTCTAGTTCTTATAATAGACAGAACATGCGTAATGAGATTCCTTTTATAAACATTGATAGTCCTGATGCTAATTTAGTGAATCGCACTATTGAAGAGTATGCTGCATCCTTTTTAGAAAATAAAGATAATTTATTTGTGTATGATTCTCAAGTGAATGGAGAAGTATTGTCTGTGTTAATTAAGATGAAAGATTATAGTGATGGTTATTCTTTTCCTGAGTCAGAGTTTCATACTTATAACTTTGATTTAACTACACAGACATTGATGGATGATGATGAACTGTTATCGTTATTTCATGTTACTAAGGATGATGTTTCTGCAATTATTCAAAAGCAATTTGAAGAGTATTATCAGAAAGAAGTAGAAGAGGGATATCTTGTTGCAGAAGAATGTAATTATGAATGCTTTTTGAATTGGCGGGGTGTTAGTGATTATACAGATGATGTACATTACTATGTTCGTGATGGTAGTTTGATTGCTTACCGTGGATTTAGTATTTATTCTGTATTTTCTGAAGAAGAATTTTTCGATGATGAAAGTTATGAGTTTAAAATTTCTGATTAAGCAAGTGGTCTTGCTTTTTTCTTTTCTTTTTTTTAGTGTTGCTATATAATAAAAGCGAGGTGTATTATGAAAGTATTAGTTGAAGTTGCTAGCAAAAATATTGAAGAGTATGTTGATAAATGTGATGCATTATTGCTTGGAATTCGTAAGTTTTCTGTTATGAATATGGTTAGTTTTACTGTAGATGAGATTAAAGATATTGTCTTAAAATATCCTCAGTTAGAAATATTTGTTAAAATGGATAAGAATATTTTTAATGAAGAGATTGAAGAGGTTAGGAAGTGTTTAACAGAACTTAATGATATTCCTATTCGTGGTGTGTTCTTTTATGATTTAGCGCTATTAGAACTTAAAGATGAGCTTTCTTTATCGTTTGATTTGGTATGGAGTCAGACTCATATGGTTACTAATTATAGAACTTGTGAGTATTATTATCAAAAAGGTGTTTCTTATGCTTTACTTTCAAAAGAGATTACTTTAGATGAGATAGGTGAAATTTCTAAGAAGTCGTCTGTTCAAACGATTGTTGAAGTGGTTAGTTTACCTAGTGTTGGTTTTAGTCGACGAAAGTTAGTTCATAATTATTATGAATATTATCAAGAACAGGGGACAAGTTCTCTTACTGTTTTAGAGAAAGTTACTAATAAGAAGTATTTAGTGAAGGAAGAAGAAGCTGGTACTGGCTTTTTGTTAGATGAAGTTTTAAATGGTACTTCTGTTATTTCTTCTTTATATCAAGCAGGTGTTGATTATGTTTTATTTAGAGAAGAAGGTATACCATCTTTTTTAGAATTAATCAGTGATACTAAAAAGTATATTTCTTTAGGTTGTAGTGATACTTCTTATGTTGAAAAATATAAAAAGTTAGGGGATAATACAGGTTTCTTTTTTAAGAAAACTATCTATAGGGTGAAGAAATGAAAAAAATAGAATTACTTTCTCCTGCTGGAGATTTGGAACGATTAAAAGTTACTTTATTATATGGAGCAGATGCGGTTTATATTGGAGGAGAAAAATATGGACTTAGAGCGAATGCTACGAATTTTACTTTAGAGCAGATTAAAGAAGGATGTCAGTTTGCTCATAATTTAGGAAAGAAAGTCTATCTTACTTTAAATATTGTTTTTCATAATGAAGATATGGACGGAGTAGAAGAGTATATTTCTTCTGTTGTCGATTGTGGGATTGATGCGTTTATTGTTAGTGATCCATTTATTATTTCTTATATTAAGTCGCATTTTCCACAGGTAGAAGTTCATTTATCTACACAGGATTCTACGACTAATTATAAAGCAGTAGAGTATTTTAAAAAAGAGGGAGTTGATCGTGTTGTTTTAGCACGTGAGGTTTCTTTTAATGAGATGAAGGAGATTATCGATAAGACAGGTATTGATATTGAAGTATTTATTCACGGGGCTATGTGTACTTGTTATAGTGGTAGATGTGCGTTATCTAATTATGTTACTAATCGTGATGCGAATCGCGGGGGATGTGCTCAAGTTTGTAGATTTTCTTTTGCTGTAGATGGTAAGAAAGATTTTACTTTTGCTACCAAAGATAATAATTTAGCTAGATATATTGGTAAGTTAATTGATATTCATGTTACTAGTTTAAAAGTAGAAGGTCGTATGCGTTCTTTATATTATCTAGCAACTGTTATTGGTACTTATCGAGAAATAATCGATTGTTATTATGCTGGGACATTGACTGAAGATAAGTTAGAAGTATTGGAAGAAAGACTTGCTAGGGTTGCTAATCGTGAAGTTTCTACACATTATTTATTAAAAGAAGCGGATGCAAGTGATCAATATTATACTGGTAGAAATGAAGCTAGTAATCAGGATTATTTAGGACAAGTTATTTCTTATGATAACGAGAGTAAGTTAGTAAAATTTTATGAGAGAAATTATTTTGAAGTAGGAGATACGGTAGAGTTATTTACTCCTAAGGGAGATAGAGTATCGTTTATGGTAGATAGGTTATATGATCAGGATATGAATGAAGTAGAGGTTGCTAGACATCCTGATAATATTTATTATTTATCTTTAGATACCGATATTTCTATTGTTACTTATTCGATGATAAGACTACTTTTTTCTAGGAGGCGATAGTATGAGTCAATTTGATAGAATTAAGCAAAACTTTTTAGCAATAGAGAAGACGTATTCTCCTTATGCTACGAAGAGTAGTGAAATGGTTCGTTTTTATCCTATTGAAGATGATATCCGGGCACCTTTTTTTCGGGATGTTGATCGTATTATTCATGCGTTAAGTTATACTAGATATGCTGATAAAACGCAGGTGTACTCTTTTAAAGAGAATGATCATATTAGTGAGAGAATGTTACATGTTCAATTGGTTAGTAAAGTTGCTAGAACGATTGGTAGAGCACTTAATCTTAATTGTGATTTAATTGAGGCGATTGCTTTAGGCCATGATGTTGGTCATACTCCTTTAGGACATACGGGAGAAGCATTATTAAATGAAATTTCGATGCGAGAGTTAGGTGAATCATTTGCACATAATATTCAAGGTGTTCGTCATTATATGGAAGTTGAAAATCATGGAGAGGGCCTTAATCTTACTGTTCAGGTTTTAGATGGGATTATGTGTCATAACGGTGAGATGTTATCTAATATTTATACTCCAGTTAAGAAGACGAAAGAAGAGTTTTTAGCACAATATCAGAATGCTTATCATGATTTAGAAACATCTAGTCACAATCATCCTATGACTTTGGAAGGGTGTGTTGTTAGAATTAGTGATATTATTGGTTATATCGGTCGTGATATTGAAGATGCTATTCAATTAGGTTTATTTAGTAGAGATGAACTTCCTAAGGATATTACAGATGTTTTAGGAAATACGAATAGTCAAATTATGAATACTGTTATTTTGGATATTATAGAAAACAGTTTAGATAAACCTTACATTGCTCTTAGTGATAAGGTCTACCATGCTTTATTTGCTTTAAAGAAGTTTAACGGGAAACACATTTATAGTAAAAGTATGAGTGCTAAAGATATTGCATATTACAGAGAGGGAATGAATAAGATATATCATCTTTACTTAAAAGATATTCAACGGAAGAATACTTCTAGTATTATTTATCGATTGTTTTTAAATTTTCAAAGTTCTCGTTATCTTTCTTCTACTAGTGATAAGCGTATGGTTATAGATTTTATTGCAGGAATGACTGATGATATGTTTATACGTGAAATTAAGAGAGCAAGATAGGTCTTGCTTTTTTTGTGAAAATGTGGTATAATGGTGCTACTTTCTTGGAAAGAAGGGATTTAGATGAAAGATTATACAATTATTAATAGAAATTTGATTGAGGACTTTGATAGAGATAACTTTATTACTGGTGTTGATTTAATGACTGAAGGACGTAATGATATTTTTCAAGTGTCTTATGCTGATGGTGATAAAGAGAAGGCAGACTATTCAAAACAAAATATTCAACTTATTGAGCAAGAATTACAACAACAAATGCAATTAGGGGTTAATAATTTACCGAAACTGGTTCGTGCTAGAAAAACTGGTATCATGCAGAGAGTAGCAGGTACTGTTGTTGCTGGTTTAGGATCTTCCGTTTTTGCTATTAGTGATGCGACTGGAGCTTTTCAATTAACTAATAATCCTGGTGTTTTTGCTACTGGTCTTGGTGTTATTGCTGCTGGTTTTGTCTTGGTATCTGCTAAATATTACATTAGTACTCAGAAGGCTATTAATGAGATTCAAAGACTAAAAAGTCGTAGTCAACATGAAGAAGAAGTTTTAGAGTTTATGGATACGTATCCAGAGCAAACTTCATCACTTTTAGGAAATAATAGAGTAGATCAGATTGATGAATATGCTGAGGATGGTATTATGCCTACTTCTCTTTTAGCTGATGAATTAAGGGTAGGTCTTCGTGATAATGAGTATAAGTCTATTCTTCATGCTAGTGTAAAAAGAAAGAAACGTGCTCTTTCTTATACTCGTCCGCAAAATAACCGATCTAGAACTATGAATTAATAAAATTTTAGTTACTACTTGCATATCTTTTTTAAATGTGATATACTATCGCAAGTTGAGTTTAAAAAATAACACATTAGAGGTGATTAATTATTATGAAAAATAAAAATACAGTTTATTTAACACAAGAGGGTTTAGATAATTTAAAGAAAGAATTGGACGATTTAATTAATGTAAGACGTCCAGAAAATGTTCAAGCTATTAAAGAAGCTCGTGCGTTAGGTGATTTATCAGAAAATGCTGAATATGATGCTGCTCGTAATGAACAAGCTGTTATTGAGGCTAGAATTAAGCAACTTGAAAAAATGCTAGAGAATGTATCTATTATCGCTGATGTATCTACTGATTCTGTTAGTATTGGTAATACCGTATCTATTAAGTATGTAGATGATGATGAAGAGGATGAATATAAAATCGTTGGTAGTCAAGAAGCAGATCCTTTTGAAAGCAAGATTTCTAACGAGAGTCCTATCGCTCAAGCATTATTTAACCATAAAGTTGGAGATATTGTTACAGTAGATAGTCCAAATGGTGCTTATCAAGTAGAAATTACTGCTATTCAATAAACGAAGAAAAACTTCGTTTATTTTTTTTGACAAAATTTCTTTAAAAAAAAGTAAAAGTACGGTATACTGATTGTAAAGTAAGAATAGAGGGTGTTTGTATGATTATCAGAAAACCGTATGCATTTTTAATTAAGAACTTTAAAAAAATTCATATTTTTTTATTACTTTTGTGTTGTTATATTTATTATAAAAATATGCAGACTAGATCCTTTGTTTCTGAGTTTTTACAATTAGGAACTTATGATGCTTATAATGAACCTATTACTGATTGTGTTTCAGGATTTGCTATTATTAGTTTATTAATTGTTATTGGTCTTTCCCTTGCATTAGTTATTGTATTAAGGCATAAGAAAAAGCCATGGAAATTATATATTATTCCTGTTTTATCTTATGCTTTTATGTTGATTGTTTTTTTATTTACTATTAGTTATTTTAATGGGTATGAAGATGGAAGTGGGACTACTGTTATTCGAGCGATTAGTGATTTACTTTTTATGAGTGCTATTCCACAATATTTTGTTATTATTATATTTTTAATTCGAATTTTTGGAATTGATTTAAATAAGTTTGATTTTAAGTCTGATCAAGAATACTTAGAGTTGAGTAATGAAGATAAAGAAGAAGTGGAAATTAGTATCAATATCGATAAAGAAAGTTTCCGTAGAACATATAGACGTCTTTTGAGAAATATAGGTTATGTATATGAGGAACATAAATTAATTGTTCATGTGCTTGTTGTTATTTTATTGGTTATTAGTTTAGTTTCTATTTATAATTATGTTTTTATTGTTCACAAGTCCTATCGTGAAGGAGATGTTATTGATACTAATGGTTATACGATAGATATTCATCATAGTTATTTTACTAATAAAGATTATCATGGAGCGATTGTTTCTAAGGAAAGTAATTTTGTTATTTTAGATCTTACGATTCAAAATAATGTCTCTGAACGGGAAGTTAATTTTAATCGTTTTCATATTATGAATGGTACTCATAATTATTCTCCTACTTATCGAACTTATGCAGTTGATTTTCAGGATTTAGGAAATGTGTATGATAAATTATCTTTAAAGAATGGTGAGAAAAAGAGAATGCTTCTCATATATAAAGTTAATAAAAAATTAGATTCCAATCGTTTCGTACTTTATTATCAAGAAGTAGAAAATAATCAACCATATTTAAGAAAAATAAAGTTAGAAATGGAAGATTTAAGTAAAATCAAGAAGCAAAAGGTAAAAACATTAGGAGATATTCAAGCTATTTCTGTAGGTGATGAAAGTTATTTATTTACTATTGAAGAGTACTCTATTTCTAATCAAATTACTTATAATTCCGTGACTTGTTCTAATAATTATGTCTGTTCTTCTAAAGCTAATGTTTTACAAGCTAAAGATGGAAAATCATTAATGCAGATTTTCTTTACTTCGGATACATTTACTGGTAAAGATTTCGTTGACTTTTCTATGGAATATGGTAAAATTGTTTATATAGATAATAAAGGTAAGTCTCATAGTCTTTCTATAGTGGATGCAGTTAATCGTAATTATGATGGTAATTATATGTATATAGAAGTTCCAAGTGAATTACAAGAGGCTAGTAAGATTCGGTTGATATATACAATTCGTAATAAGGAATATACTTTTGAGTTAAAATGAGGAGAGTTCTATGGATAAGAAAAAGATGACAAAATATCTTAAGTTTGCTATTGTTGTTATTGTTGTAGCGTTATTTCTATGGTTTTTAGTTTTAGGACCGTTATTTACTTTTAAAGGTTATGAAAAGCAAGTGGAAGATGCTGCTAAAAGATATTTTGAAATTAATCCTAGTCAATTACCTACGGGTACTAGGGTTAAGAGTGTTAGTGTTCAAGATTTGTTTGATCAGTCATATTTAAAAGAAGATTTTTATGTTCCTTTTTCTAAAAAGCCATGTTCTATTACAGAAAGTTGGGTAAAGGTTAGAAGGGAAGAGGGTGAATATAAGTATTATACTTATTTAAAATGTGGTGTTATTTCTTCTATTGTTGACCATAAAGGACCTGAGATAACTTTAAATGGTGATGACTCTATTACTATTGATCAAGGTAGTAAATATAAAGAATTAGGTGTTAAGAGCGTAGTTGATAATTCTGATGGTAAGATGAATGTTAATGAGGTTAGTATTGATTCTAGTAAAGTTAATACAGATGTTACTGGTAGTTATGATGTTATTTATAGTGTTAAAGATAGTTTAAATAATGAGACTAAAAAAGTTAGAAAAGTTAATGTTGTATCTAGAATTGAAAGCCTTGTGAAGAAGACTACAAATGATTCTGGTATTTATACTGGAAATGATCCTGCAAATTATATGTATTTTTCAGGAATGTTATTTAGAATTGTTGGCATTGATGGTGAGAATGTAAAGATTGTTGCTTATCAAGATGTTAGTAATGTTAATTATTCTGCAATAGATGAATGGTTAGAATATTATTATGATCATTTAACTAAGGAATCTAAGAAATACATTGTAAAAAATAAGTATTGTAATGTGAGTACTGATGATGGAAATATTGGCAGTATGACAGAATGTAATTCTTATACAGATGAACAAGAAGTTTCTATTTTATCTGCTAGTGATATTAACCAAGCAACTGATGCTTCAGGTAATTATTTATATCCTCGTAGTATTTCTTGGGTAAGAAATAGTAAAAATGATACAGAGGCATATACTGTTAGAAATGTTTTCTTTAATACAGATGTTCATTATATGAGTTTTAGTAAAGATTATAATTTTGGAATACGTCCAGTGATTACTATTAAAGGAGATAGTTTAGTAGTTTCTGGTGATGGTACTAAAGATAACCCTTATTCTATTGGAGATTTTACTTCTGCTAAGACTAATGATTTAGTTAATACTAGATATAGTGGAGAATATATTTCTTATTCTGGTATATTGTGGAGAATTGTTGATACTGATAGTGATGGTACTACTAAAATTATTGCTAATACAACACTTTATAATAATGGTGAAAGAGTTTTAACTTTATATAATACTGATGCTACTGCTAAAATATATAATCCAACGCAAAAAGGAAATGTTGGTTACTTTATTAAAAATCAGGCTAGTCAGTTCGTGGATACGAAATATTTTGTAAATAAGCAAATTGAGGTACCTGTTTATAAAGGAAATATTAATTATGGTGAAGAGACTAGTACTAAGAAATATAAGGTAAAACTTGCTGCTCCTGATATGTATGAAATGTTTAGTGCCTTTGATTATGATTCTGTTGCTATGAAATCTTATTGGTTAATTAATTCTTCTAAGCGACAATATACAAAAGCGGTTATTTCTGATATAGGCGTTGTTATGTATGGTGATTTATATGATTATGGTGAATATGGAGTACGTCCAGTAGGTTATTTAGATAAGAATTGTGTTGTTGTTCGTGGTAAAGGTACTTCTCAAGATCCATATATTATAACGAAGTAAGTAGGTGAGGCATATGAAGATGCGGAGTAAGATGATTATTATGCGAAAAAAGAAGTTATTTCTATTTTTAGGAATTCTTTCTTTTTTGTGTTTACTGTGTGCTGTCTTGTTCTTATTATTTTATGATTATTATCCAATAGATTCTAGAGTGGAAAAAATGGAAAAGTATGCCAAGCATGATACAGAAGATTATACTACTACAGGCTGGCTTCGAGTTCAGGGTACGAATATTGATTTTCCTATTATTTATGCTCCTTATTATGATTTTTCAGATAAGACGGATAGCTTTCTTTGGAATGAAGTAGATGCTGATGAACTATTAAATCAAATTACAGTTAGTGGACATAATATT
Source organism: uncultured Bacilli bacterium (assembly GCA_944364005.1). The sequence goes on from CALVVW010000001.1 coordinate 23,644, forward strand.
TTAAATCTTTCTTCTAATCCTTTGGTTGCTGATAGTAGACATACAAGATTTGAACAATTGATGAGTTTTACTTACTTAGATTTTGTAAAAGAAAATAAGTATATTCAATATACGGCAAATGGTGAAGATTATATTTATAAAATATTTGCTGTTTCTTATCCAGAAGATGATGATATCCCTAAGTATACTAAAGAGGACTTAAGTAAAAAAGAAATGAGACAGTATATTAAGCAGTCTCTTGATGATAGTCTCTTTCAGTTTGATATAGATGTTGATGAAGATGATAAAATTTTATCTTTGGTTACTTGTACTAGAATGTATGGACATTATAATAATATTGAGTTTAAGGTAGATGCAAGATTAGTTCGTAAAGGTGAGTTAAAGTTAAACTATGATGTGGTTCCAACAGAAAAGTATGAGGAAGTTAAAGATATTATGGAAGGCGGGGAAAAGAATGAAAAAGCATAAGAAGATTATAAAAAGGGCTTTTTTGGTTATTGTGTTGGTATTTGTTGCTTTTTTTGGTTTTCGTGAAATGATGAGCTTTGTTTCGGATAGTTCTTCAGATGTAGACGTTCAACGTAAAGAGGTAAAAGCAAATAAAACTACTACTGGAGAAAATTGTTCACGAATGACTGGTTACTATAATATATCAGTTAAACTTGGAGCTAATAGAACTGTTACTATTAGTGTTGATCATGGAGCATTTGTTGTGGGAGCTGTAAGTATGCCATCAGCTTTTGTTGAAGATCCTACGCAAGTTGGAGTAATTACTCCAGATCAACCTATTTCATTTCATTATCGAAATATAACTGCAGATGTTACGTTAAATCTGCAGTTAGTGGAGACTGATGATAAGTGTCTTTCTTACGCAGATGCAAAAGCGTTGGAGGAACAAGGCAAACAAGGAGGGACTTATTCTGAAACAGTTACTTTGAATTTATATCAATCTATTACAAATGTAACTTTTTCAAATAATAATTATAATGGTATTTGTGCTGCTTTTAGAGATGGTACCAGCTATAATCAATATAGTTCATCTTTATCTGGTGCAGGTGTTAGTCAGAGTGATTTTGAGAAGTATAATTATGCTGCAGTAGATGCTAATGGTAAAAAGGAATATGAAAACGTTCTTTCTTATTGTTTTAGTCCTAGTAATGTTCAATTTAACTATACTGAAAAACAAGTAGCTTCTATGATTCGATCTGCAATTGATATTTATCGTTTAAAAGAAGCAAGTGGTAATTATGATCAAACTCCAGTATCTGAAGATTTTATGGCAGCATTTAATGATGCAAAAAATAAGGCTTTGGCTTTAGGTCATGATTATACAAGTAGAGTTTCAGATGGTAGTTTAGATGATTCTCGTTTTGGCATGGTTTGTGATTGGCAGAAAAGAGCAACTGGTACTACAGGGGACGCTTATTATGTTAATAAAGATTATTATTATGCTAAAGAAGAAGATTCTGAGGGTGTTAATTATACATATCATTATACAGGTACCGATATTGATCATCCTGGTAATACAGAGACTGTTTCAGGAGGAGCTTGTAAAAGAACGTGTGAAGAATCTGTTGTTGTTGAATATGGACCTCCAGTTGCTTCCAAAGCCGGACTTTGTTTTGAATATAAAGTTAAGGTTACTAGTAGAGTAGTATGTGAATCTGATATTTCTGGTATTCATGCTCCTACGACTCCTGGTATATGTTCTCCAACTCCTGTATGCCAAGATTCTAGTGGATCTGATAATCCAGCAGGTCATGAACATCAAGGTGGACCAAATGATGAGTTTGAACAATGTATTGCAGAATGTGATGGTGGAAAATATTCTACAAAATGTAGTAATCAGTGTTATAAAGAAGTCTATGGAAAATCAGATAATTCGCTTGATCCATTAGCTTTTCATTATGATGTTCAAGCAAAAAGATTAGGTTATAATGCTGCTAATGATTCTTGTGATACAGCTAATTTCCCTGGGTATGCAGGTCGTTATCAATGGGAAAATGGTTCTATTGTTTGGGTATCTGCTGAAGATTTTTACACTTATGCTCGTTATTATCATGATGTTGAAGCATCAAGAACTTGTACTGATCATGGTAGATATGCTGCTCGTGAGAATGGATTTAAACGTCGTAATAGAGGTAATGGTAACTTTTGTAGTGATAATTGCTTTTGGGTAAAGAATGATTGTACTGCAAATAGTTATATGAATGAAGAAGATGCTGCTAAAGATACTGTACAAAATATGAAGAAATATAATCAGGCTATTTCTCAATGTCAAGCTTCTGCTAGTTGTACTACTAAGACTGCTTATTTTGAAATCAGTGTTGATTATACACATGATGTTAATGGTACTGAAAAGAAAGAGACAATTTCTTTCCCTTATAATTCTAGTGAACCATCAAAATTACCTAGTTTAGGTAAAGGTCAAGAATCTGCTAGTCCTGGTCGTACTGAGATTTTCTTGAGCGATGATAAAGGTTATCAAGGATATGATGGATGTTATGTTGATTCAAGTAATAGAAATTGGTATCAAGCAGAGTGGAGTTTCCCTGGTACTTGGATTAATAATAAAACAGGGGATATTACTTTTGTTGATAAATCTAGTAATAAGGCATGGCATTTAAAAGAGGATAAATTCTGTGTTCCATTAGATGCTAAGAGTGTTAATACTATTTGGTGGGAATGGAGTGAAGTTGGAGATACTTGTTATCCTCCAGATCAAATCTCTAATAGTATTAATTATAATATTCATGCTTCTACTACAGATTTCGGATATTTTGGATGGAATTTTGATTTTGAATGTTTCTATGCACTTAGAAATGAAGTTTGTGATCTTGATCAAAACGGATGTTGTTTGGATTCTCCAGGAGGTAGTCCGTCAGGCGATCCATCTGGTGGAGGAGAGGATGATGATACTCCAACAACGATTTCTACACGTGATTATGCATTTAGAATTATAGATACTTCTGATATGTTCCCTGAGACTGATAATAAAACCGAAGATAATAAGCCATCTATTGTTGGTGTTGGACGTCAACCTGGATATAACTGGACATTAGGAATCGATTCTGAAGATACTTCTATATTAACAACATTAAATGCTAAGAATCCAAATTATAAAATAGATCCATTATCTTTAATTAATAATATTCAACAAAGACAGGCTACTATCTATAATGGAGATACTTACGTAGATTATAAGTTCGTTTTAGATACTGAGACATTAGCTAAGATTCGTGAATTTAATAGAAATAAGAAATATACGGATTTTGATGGAGATGCTAGAGTCAAAAATGGAGTTACTGTTTATTATAGTGATTTATGGAATGTAATCGGTGATGCTGTTGTTGTTAAAGGTAAACCTGGTATAAATAATGAAGGACAGGGGGATGAGTAATTTATGAATAAAGCAATGTTAACTGTTGGTATTATCATTTTAAGTTTAGCTACGTTATTAATGATTAATATTATCACTAATTATTCATCAGGTAGTGAGTTGGATTACTACCTGGTGAAAGAAACTAGTGAAGCAGCTATGATTGATGCAATTGACGTTAAGTATTATCGAGAAAATGGATTGCTTCGTATCGATAAGGAAAAATTTGTTGAAAGTTTTCTTCGTAGGTTTGCTGATTCAATTGATAATACTAGAAACTATCAAGTTGCCTTTTATGATTTAAACGAAGTTCCTCCTAAGGTTAGTGTTAAGGTTGATTCTTCTACCGTTTTGAGTTTTAATGGTGATAATCTAGAAATGTCAACACAGCTAGATGCAATATTAGAAAATACTTATGATAAGGATCAATTAGTTACTAATGAACTTAAGGATATTGAAAGTGATTTTGGAAAGGCAATTGAATAAAAAGGAGGAGAGGATAAAATGGGAAATTTTAGTAATGGAATAAAGAAGTTTTTATCAAATAAAAATACAGTTACTGTTGTTGGTGCTGTTGTCGCTGTTATAGTACTTTATGTTGCTTATACTATGCGTGTTAATGCAGCAGTAAATCCTATTAATGTTCCATATGCTAGAGAGCAAATTAATCCAGGAACACAAATTACAGAGGATATGGTTGGAACTATGCAAGTTCCTCCTTCTATGATTAGTGATGATGTTATTACGAATCAAGCAGAAGTTATTGATAAGTATTCTAATGCGGATACTTTAATTCCAGAAGGAAGTTTGTTTTTTACTCGTCAAGTTGTAGAGAAAGAACAATTACCGGCAAATATTATTTTGGATTATCCAAAAGGTTATGTTTTATATAACATGCCTGTTAATATTGAAAGTACTTATGGTAATTCTATTTATCCTGGTAATTACATCGATATTTATTTAAAGGCAGTTCATAAAGTTGCTGAAGGACAGACGGCTACAGACGATGAAATTATGTATGGTAAACTTATTGAAAATGTTAAAGTTTTAGCTGTTAAAGATTCTTCTGGTCAACCAGTTTTTACTAATTTAGATGAACAAAGAACACCAGCAATGATTGTATTTGCAGTACCTGAAGAACATTATTTATTGTTAAAGAAAGCTAGTTATTTGCAAACTTATGATTCTGAATTAGTGCCAGTGCCAACTAACGAAAGTTTAAAAGATGAACCTGGAGATTTGGAAATTAGTAGTACTAGTTTACGTGATTGGATTAATACTGTTACTTATTGGGATGAAGGTATGTAGAATTATTTATGAAGAATAAGAAGGAGTTGGGCATATGAACGAAAATATTTTTGATAAACTTGATTTTGGGCCATTACGACCTTTATTAGATAATGATGATATTACAGATATTTCTTTTGATAATAATGGGCAAATCTGGGTTCGGTCTTTAACACAAGGATCTTTACGAGTAGAAGTTCAAGGCCTTACTCCTGAATTTATCGAAAAACTTGCATTTCAATGTTCTAATGTCATGGGAACAACATTCAATAATGCTAAACCATTTTTGGATGCAGAATCTACCGAGTTACGTTTGAACTTTGTTCATCCTTCTATTGCTACTAATGGTATTGCTATGGTTATCCGTAAAACTCCTGCTAAGATTAGACTTGAAAAGGATAAGTTATTGAAGGATGAATACTTTACTCAAGATATTCACGATATTTTGATTAAGTGTGTTGAAGGTCATTGCAATATTATTGTTTGTGGTGAAACTGGTTCTGGTAAAACTGAATTTGTTAAATATCTTGCTAGTCATACTAAAACGGATGAGAAAATTATTACTATTGAAGATACTTTGGAATTGCATTTGGATCGTATCTTCCCACAACGTGATATTGTTGCTATGAAGACGAATAATGTTGCTAGTTATACTGATGTTTTGGTTACTTGTATGCGTCAAAATCCTAAATGGATATTATTATCCGAGGTTCGTAGTGCTGAAGCTGTTTCAGCTGTTCGAAATTCTATTTCATCAGGACATAATATCTTGTCTACTATCCATGCCGATAAGGCTTCGGCTATCCCTTATCGTATGTATAGTTTAATGGAGACTGATTTGGACGTTAATCAATTTTTAAATACAATTTACCGATATATTCAAATTGGTGTACATATTAAGGCATATTATAGTAAGGAAAAAGGTAAATTTCATAGAGAAGTTGACGAGGTTTGTGAATTTTATGTTGATGAAAATAATAAACCACAATGTAGAATTATTTATCAAAAATTATTTGGTCAAGAACCGGTTATGCGTAAACCTAGTCCTCATTTAATTGAATATTTAGAGAATCAAAATATTGATATTAGTTCTATTACTAAACGTTTGAGTGATGACTTGCCTTTTAAGGATGATCTTGAAAGAGAAGAGTATATGGAAAATCATCACGATACTAGTAATAATAGTGATGTAAATATCGATACTAATACTATTGCTGATGCTGATGTTAATACTAATGTTGATATTTCTGAAAATGATAACGTTTCTAATGATTCTACTGTTTCTTCTGATGTTGTTGATAATACGCAAGTAGATAATGATAATTCGTCTGCTGATGATACTAGTGATGAGGAAGGTCAAAATGCTGGTTCTGTTGATTTGCCAATTTCTGTCGGAGAAGTCACTATTCAACCAGCAGAAATACAGAATGAAAGTAATGATGCTATTCATCGTTCAGCGCAGGATGCTGGAGTTGTTCCAACACCAGTAGTTACGGTTCCCAATATTGAAAAACCTATAGCTTCTGTAGAAGCTTCTACGAATCAAAATATTACTAGCAGTAATATACCAACGATAATTTCTACTGATGATACATCTGAGTCGATACCATCTACAAATAATAACCAATCTATAAATCAAACTGTTAATTTGCCTTCTACTGTAGATTTTTCTTCATTAGATAATTTAGAATAGAGAGGAGTGAATTTTATGTATATAGAAGAGTTAGTCTTTTTAATTGTACTAGTTGTTGCTTTATTTCTTTATCGTAATTATAAAGGACAAAATATTGGTAAGTTTATTACTAGTCAAGTACAAGGTGTTTATGATAAATTTGCTCCTTATTCTTTTAAGGTTGTACGTGAAAAGACAAAGGAGTTAGGACAGGAATATACGGCAAGACAATATTTAATTCAAATTATTGTTATGGCATCCTTTACAGGAGTAGTTAGTTACTTGTACTTTTATAATTTGTTTATTTCACTGGTTTATATTATCGTTGTTATTATGTTTGTTCCGTATTTATCTTATTTAAGATGTAAACGTGTTTATAGTGAGTTTATCTTTGAGCAAATTCAGGTGTATACTTCTAATACTATTATGGAATTTGCAACTACACAGTCTTTTGTTAAAGCTCTAGAAGGAGTTCGTAATTCTGGAATTTTAGAGGATCCTGTTAAAAGTGATGTTGATCATATGATAGAACTTGCTTATCAGAATGGTAGCATTGATGAAGCATTGGCTTATATGAGTAATTTATATCCTTACTATATTGTAAAAAATATGCACCAATTGTTTTTACAAATAACTAAGGAAGGTGCTAGAAATTCCATGGAGTCTTTAGATAATATGCAGCTTGATATTGATATGCTTGTTGAAAGTGTTTATCGAGATCGTATTGAAAGAGCTTCTTTCCATAAATCATTTTTACAGTTTGGTATTATGCTTTATTTAATGGTTATGTTAGTACAATATTTATTAGGTAGAGAGACTTATTTAATTATGTTAGATCGCTGGTATGTAAAATTTTTATTACATGCAGTTTTAATTGTTAATACTATTTTCTTATTAAAGGGTGAGAAATATTATAATGAGAATGTAGGTGCTGAATAATGGTAGAGATTGTTGTTGTTGGAGCTATTATTATATTTGTTTTGATATATAATAATACTATTGATAAAAATAAGTTTATTGCAGATAATGAGAAATATTTTGATATTTTAAGAGAAGATGATTATAATTTCTTAGTTTATGCGAAATATGGCGAAGATGTTGATCCTAATCAATTATTTAGGAAGAGAATATTTTACGCTGTTATTATGGGAATTATATTTTTGTTTATTTTCTTAAATCAGTTATCATTTCTTAATGTTGTATTTTGTGTTGTTGTGGCTGCTTTAATTTTTAAAGTTCCATATATGAATTTGAAAACGTTTTATAAGGCACATTTGCATGATATTGATGTTATGTTACCTTATTATTTAAAGAGTTTGGAAATTTTGATTCAACATTATACAGTTCCTGTTGCCTTAGGTAAGTCTATTGATGATGCTCCAGATATTTTTAAACCTGGTCTTCGTAAATTAATTGAACGTATTAATGCTGGTGATTCTACTATTGATCCTTATATGGAATTTGCTAATACTTATCCTGTTCGTGATTCTATGCGTATGATGCGTTTATTGTATCGTTTAGGTTTAGGGTCACAAGAAAGAAAGCAAGAAAGATTGATGATGTTTTCTAGAACTGTATCTAATCTTCAAAATAAAGCACGTGAAACAAAGTATAAAGAAAGACTTAATCATATGGAAAATCAAACATTGGTAATGCTTGTTGTTACTGGTGCTGGTACTATGGTTATTATATTAATTTCTATGATGATGATGTTTAATATGTAAAGTATAAATTGTAAAAAATTACAAAAATGTTGTTAATTATAGATTATGTTGTTATAATATTAATGTATATAGTATATACAATTGAGAAAGGGTGTGTTTAATTAGATGAAAGCAGCAACTGGTGAATTAAACTTAACAGTTATTACCTTGATTGCTATTGCAGCTGTTATTGGATTTTTCTGGGTTATGTGGCCTACAATTCAAAGTGCGATTAATAAACAATGGGGAAATATTTCTAGTGATCAACCAACAGGATACATTATTGTTGAAAGAAGATAAAGTAAGGTAGGTGTAGAAGATGCGGGATGCTTATGGTGGAATCGTCAATTTAGCTATGATTGTAGTTTTTCTTCTTTTGGTTTGTGGTTATTTAGCATTTAATGTTAATTACACAAAGGCATTCCGTGTCAAAAACTATATTATTACAGCTTTTGAACAATATGAAGGTAATTGTGATAATGACAGTGATGCTTGTGTTCAGAAAATATCAGATTATATTGCTCAGATAGGATATAGTGCTCCTGATTTTGATTTAAATAGTGTTGGTTATGAAGGGTGTGATGAACCTGGAACTTGTGGTTGCCAACGTGGATACTGTTATAAAAAATATACTGTTTCTGGTAATGGTGATGATTCAATTTCAGAAAATGATACACAAGTTTATTATAAAATTACTACACAAATAAACGTTGATATACCAATTATTAATAAGATTATGCCTAATCTGAAGATTTTTCAAGTTTCTGGTAATACAAAATTGATTACACCATTTAATTAGAATAGGGTGATTACATGAATGTTATTGTTAGTAACGTACAACGTAATGTTTTATCAGGCTTAGATATTGATGTTATTAAAAGCATCTCTGGAGAGTATGATGCTAGTGAATTAGTAGAAATGTTTAAAAATTTTTTCTATAATAAAATGATTTTGGACGTTACTGCTATAAAAGATTACCATAATGTGAAAAATTTTCAGATAATAGCCATGGGACTTGATGTTGAAAAGATTGTTTTCTTTTTACCTGAAGGTACGGATGTTTGCACTTCTAATTTCTTATCGAAATTAGTTTCTATGGGAATTTATAACTTTACTACTAATATTGAAGGGGTAAAATATTTATTGGAGCATCCAAACACTTATAAACAGGTTGCTCATATTCAACAATTAAATGAAGTATCTACTGCTATAACGCAAAAGGTTGAAAATGGTTCTAAGATTATTGGTATTAGAAATGTTACTGAACATGCTGGAGCTACTACTTTTATTTATATATTAAAGCATGAATTGAAAGCACATTTTGGTGATACTATCATTGCTATTGAGATTAATAAGAATGATTTTCAGTATTTTGGCGATAAAAATATGATTTCTATTACTTCTGATCAATTACAGGGATGTTTGGTGCGATATGCAGGAGCTTCTGTAATATTAATTGATTTAAATGATTTTCCTGATGACTCTTGTTGTGGAGATGTCTTATATTTATTGGAACCTTCTGTAATTAAATTAAATAAGTTAATGAGAAAGAATCATATGATTTTTTCTAAACTTCAACATAAAAAGATTATTTTAAATAAAAGTTTGTTAACTAATAAAGATATTGTTGACTTTGAATATGAAGCTAAGGCCAAGGTGTTTTATAATATGCCACCTTTAGATGAAAGAAAAAAGAATCCTATCTTTGATGATTTTTTATCTAGACTAGGTTTAATTAATAAGCCGCAAGAGAAAAAAGAATCTGGAGGAAAAATATTTGGCTTATTTCGTAGATAATGTTGACAAACAAATTATTTTAGGATAATATATATTTGAAATTGAAGGAGAGGTTATTATGTTAGATTTATTTCAAATAGGTGTTGGCAATAATGCACTTGATGATGATTGTGGTGGATTAAGACCTATTGTTGCAATTATAAAACACGGGGTGTTTCCAATTGTTCAAATAGGTATTCCAATTTTATTGATTGTATTCGGTACTATTGATTTAGGTAAGGCTGTTATTTCTAGTGATGATAAAGAGGTAAAGCAAGCTCAGAGTAGATTAATCAAAAGATGTATTTATGCAGTAGCTATTTTCTTTATTACTACTTTAGTAAGTATTATTATGTCTTTGGTATCTAAGGGTGTTGATGTTAGTAATGATCAAGATTCTACTAATGATACTGGTTGGGCTAACTGTTGGAACCAAGTATAAAAATTGTATAGCAAAATATTTGCTATTTTTTTTTTATTCTGATATAATTATTCTGTGTAAATGTTTATATGGAGTGATGAATGTGAAACAGTTACGTTTGTTTTTACTATTATTTATCTTAGGTTTTGTTTGTATTCCATATAATACGAGTGCTTTAGGTAATGAAATAGCAAGTTGTAATTATCAGTTTACTGATGTAAGTGGTAATCAAATTAAATTAAAATATCACGTTTTTTCGGATGGAAGTGTTAGGCTTCCTTTTGGTGATGGAGAAAATTATACTAATTCTAATCTAAGCTGGTATCATAGTGAACAATTTAGTGATAAGTTTTATGATGCTTTCTCTATAGATAAGAATACAGTTACTTGTCCTTCTATTTTTGTTCAACAGAATGAGTCTGGTGTTACTGTTTATCCTTATCCTTTGTTTAGTAATGTATGTACTGGTAATTGTTATCAGGCTTCTGCTTCACCTAAGTTATCAAATAATGCTAAAAAAAGTGGGATTCAATCTAAAAAAGTTGTATCTAGTTGTTCTGCTTCTTCTATGGGATTTTATAATCGTCAAAGTTATGTTTATCCTTATTTTAGATTGCTTTCTGATGGTACGAAAGAATGGTCTATTGATGGAGCTACTTATGTTCCAGTAAGTGAAGCTATTACAGGTTCTATTAATAGTAGTGAAAAATTTTCTATTTCTGTTAATGACTCTTTAATAGATTCTATATTCTCTTCTAACTCCTTAACTTGTCCTAGTAGTATTTATCGTTGTGTAAATAGGATGCAGGGTGGCTATTCTTATGAATTGTCTACTTCTGGAAATGTGTGTAGTAGTGATACGTTGAGTACTGGGGATGGTCAACAGTTAGGTTCTAATTATGCCAACCTTGGATATGGTGATCCAGATGATGGAAGTAGTGATGGTAGTGTTACTTTAGATGATTTAAAAGAAGACTTAAATTCTTACAATCAATCTACGACTTGTAATGGAATTTTAGGAAAACCTGATAATGAAGAATCTGTAGCTTGGTTGTTGCAACAGATATTGAACTATATTAAAATTTTAGGACCTATTTTAGTTGTTATCTTGAGTAGCATGGATTTTGCGAAAGCAATTATTGCTAGTGATGATGAGTCAATGAAGAAAGCTGAAAAAAAGTTAATGATTCGTCTTGTGTTGGCAGTTGCTTTATTTTTAGTTCCGACTTTAGTTAGTGTTATGTTAAACGTTTTAGGTTATACTGCAGATGGCCAGTTATGTTTACTTAAGTAGTAATGGAGGTGATTTAGATGACTGATACTTTAGAACCTGGTGTTTTAGGAAATTTGGTTAGAACGTTAGGGTCTTCTCTTAATTTTTGTATTTATTTTTTGCTAGGACTTATGTATCAAATTTTCTTTAATGTTGCTAGTGCACAATTATTTGAAAGCGAAACCATAAAGAACTTTTATGGTAGAGTACAACTTATTATTGGCGTTTTTATGGTATTTAAGTTAGCTATTACTATTTTGCAAGGTATTATGGATCCGGAGAAATTTATGGGAAATAAAGAAGGATTTGGGACTATTATTACTAGAGTAGTAGTTGCTTTAATCATGCTTGCTGTTATTGTTCCTATTAATGTACCGGATGTACAAAATGCAAATTCATATGAAAAGTATATTAATAATAACGGATTATTATTTGGTACATTATATTCTTTACAGGATAGAATTTTATCTGGAAATACTCTGGGTCGACTTATCCTTGGTACTACAGATACAGCTGAAAATCCTGATGTGATTGATCAAACAGGAAAGACGGAAGCTCAGATTCAACAGGAAAAATTAGAACAGTCTGCTAATATTTTTTCATCGACAATTTTAAAGGGCTTTTTAAGAATTAATTTGGTTACAGAGGACGAAAGAGTTGATAATGACGAGACGAATCCTGAAAATTGGTATTGTAAAGGAGATGATTTAACTAATGATCATAGAACTGCTATTAATATGTATAATCAATTAGATGTTTCTCCTACAATTTTATTAAGTGATCCAATCGTTAAAGCAAAGTGTAACCTTAATTGGCAGGCAAGTATTCCAGGCCTTAATTTAATTGCTGGAGACTCTAAGTATGTATTTGCTTTTAATTTTATACTTGCTTTGATTGTTGGAGCTATATTTTTAGTTTTATTAGTTGCTTTTACTGTTGATATTGCGATTCGTTCTATTAAATTAGCAATACTTCGTTTACTGGCACCAATTCCTATTATTAGTTATGTTGAACCTAAGTCAGCTAAAGATGGTATGTTTGCATCCTGGGTAAAGGCTCTTACTTCTACTTATTTGGATTTGTTTTTACGTTTGGCCATTGTATATTTTGTAATTTTTATTATTCAAGAAATGATGGTAAATGGTATTATTATTGATCAGGCTGGTGGTATAGTTGGTATTACTTCATGTATCTTTATTTGGATAGGTTTATTCTTCTTTGCTAGAATGGCTCCTAAATTCATTAAAGATATACTTGGATTAAAAGGACCAGGTATGTCTAATATTGGATTAAGTGGTATGCTTTCTGCTGCGGGAGCTATTCGTCAAGGTGGCACTCCTTTGGATGCAGTATTTGCGGCTGGCGACGCAACGGATGCACAGATTCAAGCATATAATCAAGGAAAACCTGCTCCTGGTTTGGGAATGGCATTTAATTCTGGTCGAGATTTAGCTGCTCAAATGATGACTGGTGATGAGCGTATGAATCATAGAAAGATGACTAGAGGTAGATGGCAATTAAGAGAGATGGGTATCACTCCACAAGCTGCTAAGCGAGTTCATGATGCCGCTATTCAGGCTCAGGCATTTACGGAACGTATGTCTTCTGATGCTGTGGCTGGTAAGGCTACTTGGGTAGATGATAGAGGAAGGACGCATCATTATAAATGGAGAGATGACCAAGGTAATCTTCATAATGTATCTGTTGATAATCAGGGTTATGCTAATAAGGAAGAGATGTCCTTGGCTTTGGCACAGCAACGTGCACTTTCTGGAAAACTTGCTTCACGTGATAAGAAGATTGATCGTGAAATGCAAAGAACTGGTCAAGCTAGAGGATATCGTGATTCTGTTCGAATTCCTAACGACAACGATACTGGTATGATTAATCAGTATATTACAGATAGATATTTGTCTAGGCGTCATGAGGAGTCTTATAATCCAGCAACTGGAAAATATGGTGAAAAAGGTCCGGATACTTATCAGCCATATCAGGCTACTGATCCAAATGATTACCGTGGAAATGCAACTGGTTATGATGTAAAAACACATAATGAATAAATGCCAGTTATTGATTGATGGGAGTGTGATATATAGTGAATTATTTAATACCTGCTAATACAAAGAGAGGTCAATTAATCCTTGGATTATTTCGACCTTTCGATTTAATTTTATTTTTATCCGGGGTGCTAGTTACTGTTATTTTACTTGCTTTTATGCCACTTACTAATACTTGGCTTACTATTTTAGTTATTAGTCCTGCTGTTATTTGTGGTCTTTTGGTTACACCGGTTCCTTATTATCATAATATTTTAACTATTATTATAGAACTATATGATTTTTTAACTACGAATCAAAGGTACTATTGGAAAGGTTGGTGTTTCATGAATGACAAAGAAAATCGCAGGAAGTAATTTTACAGAAAACTGGTTACCTGTAAAGTCTATACAAAATGGTATGATTATTACTTATGATAATTTAAAAGTATCTGGAGTTAAAATTTCTCCTCGTAATATTTTTATCTTAGATGCACAATCACAAGATAATGTATTAATTAGTTTAAAGAACTTTTATAATATGATTGATTTTGAGTTTTGGTTAGTTGTTGCAGATAGACCTGTTGATATTTCTGTTTATATGTCACAACTTCAACTTTTATATAATGAGACTCAGTCTCCTGCTATACGTAAATTAATTATGCAGGATATTGATAAGGGTAATACTTTTATTAATAATAATATTGTTGATACTGAGTATTATTTCTTATTTAAAGAAAAAGATCCTGATATTGTACAGAAAAAGGTACGTATGTTGATTAATGGTCTTGCTAGTTGTGGACTTAATGCTTCTCAGACTAGTAATGATGATTTAAGAGTTATTTTAGATAATTTCTTGAATGGGGGAAGTACTACTGAATTTGGGACGGTGATGCCTGTATGAGTACTAGTATTAGAAGTCAACTTGCTCCTAAGGGACTTGAATTTCATCCTAGTGATTTCTTTATTAGTGATAAGTATGCAACTATTTTAACGGTTGTTTCTTATCCTAAATATATTGTTCCAGGATATTTGTCATCTTTAACTAATATGCCTGGTATTAAGGTTGTTGTTAAACATATTCCTGTTCCTTTTCAAACTATGTCTAAGATGTTAAATAGACAAGTTGCTGATTTAAAGGAAAAGTATCAGCATGAACGTGATCAAACTATGCGTGAGAGATATCGTCAAGATGCTGAGAGTTTGGAATACTTTACTTCTATGCTGGCTGGTAGTCAAGCTCGTATCTTTGATTTTCAAATGCATATCATGATTACCGCTGATACGAAGGAAGATTTAGAGTTAAAGAAAGTTAATGTTAAAAATTATTTGGATGCGATGGAGTTAAAAGCGATTTCTCTTCGGTTTGAACAAGAAAAAGTATTGAAGAGTATTTTACCAATTTTCCCTTCACAAGATATTGAACAAAGAATTGGTACTCCGATTCCATCTGTTACTATTGCAGCTATGTATCCATTTATTTTTGATAGTATTAAAGATCCTGGACTTTCCACTTTACTTGGAGTAGATTTTTCTGGAGGAGTCATTTTATTTAATCAATTTTTATATAAGATTCGTAAAGAGAATAATAGAAATAATGCTAATATGATTATTCTTGGTACTTCTGGTTCTGGTAAATCTACTGCTGCTAAAGTTATGCTTCGTACTCATATTCGTAATGGATGTCAGATTGTTGCAATTGATCCAGAAGATGAGTTACGTGAGATTACACAGACTTATGGTGGAGATACGGTTGATATTGGTAAAGGTGGAGAGTTCGGTTTAATTAATCCACTTGAAGTTGTTATTGATGCTGATGAAGAGGAAATTAAACAAGGACTTGGTTATACTGTTTTAACTCGTACTTTACAATTTTTAAAAGCATTCTTAAAATACTATGATCCAACGATTACGGAAGATGTTTTGACAATGTTTAGTGAGATTGTACAAGATACTTATAAACGTTTCGGTATCGATTTTAATACAGATTTTTCTAGATTTACTTCTAATGATTATCCGACTTTTTCTGATGTATATGCTACTATTAAAGGTCGTTTGATGTCTATGACAGAACAGACACAAGAACGTGATATTATGGAGAGACTAGAATTAAAGATTCGTCCAATTACTAAAGAGTTACGTTTTTACTTTGATGGTCATACGACACTTAGTCGTGATAGTGATTTTATGGTATTTAATATTAAAGAGTTAATGAATACTGATTCTAATATCCGTAATGCATTGTTCTTTAATGTATTGAAGTATGCTTGGGGACTTTGTTTGGATTTTAATGTAGATACGGTATTAATGGTTGATGAAGCACATGTATTACTTGGTGCTAATAATGTTCTTGGTGCAGAGTTCCTTGCACAAGTACAAAGACGTGCACGTAAGTATAATACTGGTACCATTATTATTACTCAACAACCTAGTGATTTTGCTGATCCTGGAGTTATTATGCATGGTAAAGCAATCTTTGATAATGCTTCTTATTATTTAGTTATGGGACTTAAGAAACAAGCTGTTGAAGATTTAAGTTTATTAATTGATTTAAATGATAGTGAAAAGGAGAGTATAAAGAGATATTCTCAAGGAGAAGCGTTATTTGTCTGTGGAAATAGACGAATGCGTATTAATATTGCAGTTACTAAAGAAGAGTTAGACTCTTTCGGTTCTAGTGGTGGATTTTAGTCTTTTGGTGTAGGTGGTGATTAAAAGTGTCAGTATTGAATGGTAATAATTTACATGGTAATCGTGTTCAACATGGTGATAATAATAACAATAATCATCAGGCTGGCACTCATCAACCTGAAAATTATCAATCTAGGTCAGATAGAGAAAGACAATCAGCTCAAGAAGGAACACAAAAGGCTGCTAAGGCAGCAGGTTCTGCTGTTGGTGGTTATCTTGGTGGAGGAGTAGGTGCTAAAATTGGTGGTAAAGTAGGGGATGCCATTGGTAAATCAAAAATTGGTCAACAACTTGGAAGAAATTTTGCTAAGAATCCATTGACTAGGAAAGCACTTTCTAAAGCAAATGATAGTGGTGCTTTGGATGCTGCTAATAAAGCATCTAATCTTCCAAATATTCAAGAAAGAAATGCGACAAGAGGCCAGAATGAAGCATTAAATAATGCTAACCAGCGTTCTCGTAATGGTGTTAGAAATGAAGATGTTTCTGATGATTCTTCTGAATCTAAAAGCTCAGGATTTCCTAATCCTTTTGGTAGAAGATCAAGACCTAATTTTTTGGGAGAAGATTCTAAAGAACGTCCTGGTATGTTTAATGGAATGTTTTCTGGCAATATTGCAGTTAAATTGGGAATTATTTCTTTTGTTGCAGGTTTTTTCCTTCTCTTTCTTTTTATATTGGTATTGGCACAAGGTTCAGGGGTATTGGCTGGATATGAAGATGCTTTTGGAGTTAGTAGTGCTACTGGAGGAGATACAGGTGATGTTGAATTTTCTACTAATGATAAAGATGCAGAAGAGTTTTTTGAAAGAGTTAATGTCGTAAAACAAAGATTTCAATCGCAAGGGAAAACTTTTAATGGTGTTTATATTTCTGCTGTTTATACAGTTTTGAATCAGAATGGAGCAGAGGTTTCTTATAATGATATGACGAATTCTGCTATTACTGAGATTGCTAATGCTATGTTTTCTGGTAATAGTTTTAATGAAGATACGTTTCGAAATAATTTGATTAATTCTATTTTTCCTAGTTATCTTCCTGGTCGTGATGAAGATGAGTATGAAACTATGGCTGATGACGTGTTTCAGTATTATGAAGATTATTTAGATTTGATTGATGCTGATACTTCTAGTTGTGCTAGTATTGGTTCTTGCGTCTATTCTATTAAGGGATTTTATTTTTCTTCTGGTCGTGGTAATGTTACACAAGAGATGACTATTACTGATTTAAAAGTTCGTTTGATGGAATGTTCTGGTTCTTTTGGAAGTGGTAGTTGGAATACTCCATTAGCTGGAGAAGAATTAGTACCATTTGAACAGTATGTACTTGGTGTTGCTTATCAGGAGATTGGTCCTAGTGCTCCAGATGAGGCAATTAAAGCTCAGATGGTTGCAGCACGTAGCTTTTCTTTAGCTCGTCCTATTTCTATGGGAAATGCTAATGGTAAAAAGTTAGAAGAGGAAAATGGTCAATGGATTTTACAACTTTCTTCTTGTGTTGCAGACCAGGTTTATTGTAATCCTGATTTAGGATGTTCTGCCATGAATGACGGTGAGCAATATGGTACTATTCGAAGTGGTACTAATTACGCAGTTAAATTAAAAGATCCATTACCACAGGATCATAAAATGCGTACATTAGCTAATGCTACCATGGGAGAAGTTTTAGTTAATGAACAAGGAAATATTATTTCTACTAATTATGCATCCGTGATTCAAAATCGTTTTATTGATTTGGCTAATCAAGGATTAAATTATAAACAGATTTTATTACAAGTATATGGTGCTTCTAATATTGATAAGATGGATTGTAATAATGGCTCTGGTAGTGGATGTAGTAGTACTGGTAGTACAGGTCCATATTCTGGATGGAAACAAAGTGATTCTGCTTGGAAAGATATTACTATTGGTAGTACTAGTAAGACTATTGGTGATGTTGGATGCCTTGCCACTTCAGTTTCTATGTTAATCGCTAAGAGTGGTGTTGCGACTACTGTTGATGGCGAGTTTAATCCTGGTACTTTTGTTCAAAAGTTGAATCAAACTGGTGGATTTACTGGTGCGTTATTAGTATGGAATGCAGTTAGTACTGCAGCTCCAAACTTTGTATTTCAAAATAAAGTTTCTATAGACGGTCAAACACAACAACAGAAATTAGAGACAATTCAAAATTTATTAAATCAAGGTTATTATGTAGTGGCTCAAGTTAAAGGACATGACGGAGAGCACTGGGTAGCTATTGATGGCATTGATGGTAATAGAGTACTTATGATGGACCCAGGTAGTCAGTCTACTGATATGTGGAGTCAGTATATTCCTAGTAACACTATTACTTTAGCTTATTTTCAAGTAACGGCATAGGAGAAAGATATGAAAAAGGGAAGAATGAAATATATTGTAATTATCATAGTTTTAATTATTTATGGTGTTTTTATGTATCTATTTTTTGGAATAGATGAGAGTAGGGAGAGACGTGCTAGTACTACTTTGTTGATAGGAGATTCTACTGTTTGGAATTATTCTGCTAGAGATTGGATGAATGTTACTAATAAGCAGTCTCTTTCTTCTCTTGATTGGCAAAAATTTCATGTATATGTTGATAATGAGTATTTTGGTAATTACTCCGTATGGTTAGATGATAAATGGTATTTATTTGATAATAATCGTAATGCTGTTAATTATCAGGGGGATTTATTTGCTTATCAAGCGGATTTTGATATGGATGTTTTACCGTTCACTCTTTCTGATATTGACGATTTTAGTTATGTTAATCAAGTTTTAGAAGAGCATGAATTAAGTAGTAGTGCATCTTATACTTTAGCCAAAATGACTTCTTTTGATTTTGATAAAGATGGAGTTTTAGAAGATTTTTATTTCGTTAGTAATGTTTTTGCTACTGATTTTTTCCCAGATGAATATTTTTCCTTTGTTTTTATGGTGAAAAGTGGTAAAATATATATGCTTTATGAAGACGTAGATCAAAATGACGGCACGAATGGTTGCATGCCTAAGTTGTATACAGTAGCAGATGTTGATGATGATCGTTCTTATGAATTTATTGTAGAGTGTTCTAGATATAGTGTTCAAGAGCCAGTCATGATGTTATATGAGTTTTTAGATGATGAGTTTAAAATTACAATTTCTAATCAATAATTAATGACGTTACGTTATTTTGATGTTATAATATTTGGCGAAAGGGAGTAATCGTATGAAATTTAAGTTTAGGGCAGATCCAGAAGATATTTTAATGTTTGTATTATTTGCGATATTTTTATTATATATTGTATGTATTGGAGTTTTAAATTTATCGACTTTTGCAACTGAAGGATATTTATATGGTCTTAATCCATTTCCTGCTTTTGGGCCTAAATATATTGCTGCTACTTTAACTTTTTATTTCCTTGCTCTGGGCGGTTTGCTAGTTAGTGTTAGTTCTTATTTCTTTGAACGTGAAAAAGGTTTTGGTATTACGATGGATAAGAAAGATAAGGGATATTCACGCTGGGCTAAAGAAAAAGAAATTAAAGAGGAACTAGAACGTGTTGAAATTAAACAAGAGAATGCAAAAGCGGCTGGTGTTCCTTTGATTCTTAATGACCATGAAATGTGGGTAGATAATAGTGAATATCACTCTTTAGTTATTGGTGCTACTGGTTCTGGTAAAACACAAACGGTTATTTTGCCATTAGTTCATAGTTTGGCTAAAGCAAAAGAGTCTATGATTATTACCGATCCGAAAGGTGAAATTTATGAAAAGACAAGTAATATGCTTCGTGATCGAGGATACCAGATTTTACTTTTAAATTTCCGTGATCCACAAAATGGTAATGCTTGGAATCCTATGTCTTTGCCATATCAGATGTATAAATCTGGTAATCAAGATAAAGCTATTGAGCTTTTGGACGACTTAGCTTTAAATATTTTGTACGATGAATCTAATCAAAATGCCGATCCTTTCTGGGAAAAAACATCTGCAGATTATTTTTCTGGTGTTGCGTTAGGTTTATTTGAAGATGCTAAAGAAGAAGAAATTAATATCAATAGTATTTCTTTAGCAACTACCGTTGGTGAAGAAAAATTTGGTGGTAGTACTTATATTAAAGAATATTTTGCTGCCAAAGATCCTGGCAGTGCAGCAGCAATTAATGCTTCTAGTACGATTATGGCTCCAACAGAAACCAAGGGTTCTATTTTATCTGTGTTTAAGCAAAAAGTTAAATTATTTGCTTCTCGTGATAACTTGAGTGAGATGCTTTCTCATAGTGATATTGATTTGGCAAGTATCGGTAAGAAACCTACGGCTGTATTTATTGTTATTCAAGATGAAAAGAAGACATATCACTCTTTAGTTACTATTTTACTTAAGCAGATTTATGAAACATTAATTGGTGTTGCTCAAGAGAACGGGGGAAAACTTCCTGTTCGTACGAATTTCTTACTTGATGAGTTTGCTAATATGCCACCTTTAAAAGATGTTACTACCATGATTACTGCTGCTCGTTCTAGACATATTCGTTTTACTATGATTATTCAAAACTTTGCGCAACTTGATCAGGTATATGGAAAAGAGAATGCTGAAACGATTCGTGGTAACTGTGGTAATATTATTTACTTGATTACAACAGAACTTAAAGCTTTGGAAGAAATTTCTAAGATGTGTGGTGAGGTTAAGTCTAAAAAAGATGAAAAGACTGCTTCTACTCCGTTAGTAACAGTATCTGATTTGCAACGTATGAAACAGTTTGAAGTTATTATTTTACGTATGAGAAAACAGCCTTTTAAAACGAAGTTTACACCATACTTTCAATTAGACTGGGGACATAAATATCCTCAAGCAGATTATCCAGTGCGTGAGAAACAACAAGTTCATACTTTTGATATTAAAGAGTTTGTTAAGGCGCAGAAGAAGAAAAAATTATTAGAGATGATGAATGCTGCTGATAATGGTTCTAATCCTTCTGGTGGAAATAAAGATATGTTTCCAGGTGGTTTTCCTTCTCCAGGAGGCGCTAGGAATCCTTTTGCACCAGCTTCTAATGGTATGATGTCTGGACCTAGACCGAATTCAATGCCTGGTTCGATGCCTAATTCTTTTGGTAATCCTTTTGCTGGAGGACCTAATCCTATGGCATCTTCTAATAGTTCTAATCCATTTGCTCCTATAGGTAGACCGCAACAAAATCATCCTGTTAATGATTTCCCTAGTATGCCAGGTCTTCCTAATGGTATGATGAATCAAAATCAATCTCATTCTAATGATAGAAGTCCAATTCCTGATATTCATTCCACACCACATTCTTCCCCTTCGGTTACTCCAATGAATAATTCTTCTAAAGATGATGGATTAGGATTTGATGTTGATGAGTTGGTTCGTAAGATTGATGCTAAAATTGCGGAACTGGAAGAAGAAGAGAAGAGAAATAATAAAGAACAGGCTGAGAAGAAAAATAATAGTGCAAAACCTGCATCTATTCCTGATGCTACTGTTATTTCTGCTGATAAAAAAGCAACAGATTTAGAGCCAAAGATTGTAGAAGATGTTCCTACTTCTGTAGAAAATCCTGTTATTACACCTATTTCTAGCCATGAAAATAGTAGTGAACGTCCGGAAGAAAAAGTAGAGAAAAAAGAAATCAAAGAAGTAGAGACTCCTAATTTAGTATTAGATGATGATGACGATGATGATGAATTCTTTGATGATTTCTTTGATAATTAGGAGGTGTATCCATGGGATCAAATTTTAATGTAGGTAGTTTTAATGCTATTAATACGGATGAAGAAAATAAAACTAAAAAAAATAATAAAGGTGGTAATGACGACTTAAAGAAAAAGTTAATCTTTTTGGGAGCTATTATTCTTGGTGGAGTCTTAGTTTTATTCTTAGTTTTATTTCTTTTGTCATTTCTTGTACAGAAAAGTTATAGTTATGATGAAATAGAAGATATTATGCGTACTGCAGCTGTTCAGTATTTTAAAGATCATTCTGATAAATTACCTGAGAATGAAAATCAAATTGTAGAGATTGATGCTTCTACTTTGTCTTCTTATGAGTATATGGATCCACTTTCTGAATATACTAAAGAAGGTGTTAGTTGTACTGGTAAAGTTAGTGTTCAAACGAATGGTAGTGATTATTTATATATTCCTAAATTGGAATGTGGAGATGCTTATACTACAACTTCTTTGAAAGAAGCGGTTACTAAGAATGTCGTTACAGAAGGATATGGATTATATCAAGTAGGGGATTCTTATGTTTACCGTGGAGAGCTTGTAGATAATTATGTTCAATTAGATTTAGCATTATGGAGAATTGTTAAGATTACTTCTGATGGTCAGTTTATGTTGATTTATTCAGGGGAGGATATTTCTTCTATGCCATGGGATGATCGTTATAATACTCAAGTAGGTTATAATCGAGGAATTAATAATTATGGTGCTAGTCGTATCAAGGATTCTTTAGAGGAAATTTATAATAGTAATGAGGAAGAAGAAGCAATCTTATCTGATAACGATCGAAGTATGCTTGTCAGTTTTGATTTATGTATTGGTAAAAGAGGAGATTCCGATACTGCTAAAGATAATTCTATCGAATGTAGTGAAACTTATGCTAATCAAAAAATTGGATTATTAACTGTTTCTGATTATATGACAGCTAGTTTAGATGAGAATTGTCAAAATGTTCTTAGTCGTTCTTGTCAAAATTATAATTATTTAAATAATAATCAACGTTTTTGGTTACTTACTGCTACTACAGATAATACCTCTGATGTTTATGGTATTGAGACTTCTGGTATTATTGAAATGGGATCTTCTTCTGGTTATAAATCACCAAGACCAGTTGTTATGTTAGATGCTAATGTTATGTTAGATAGTGGAAAAGGAACTTTGAAAAAACCATATAAACTAAAATAGGAATCTATTATGATGATAGATTCTTTTTTTTCATACTTTATAGTAGGTGGTTTTATGAAAATTACAGTCGATGAATTATTAGATAAACTTGGTTCTATTCATTTAATTGATATTCGTGATAAAGAAAGTTATTTAGAAGGACATATTCCTGGAGCTCAAAATATTGTTAGTTCAGAGTTGATTTATCATCCAGAACGATATTTGGAATTTCATCAAGTGTATTATTTATACTGTGATGTTGGTTATATTAGCGAAGATGTTTGCATGCGACTTCGTATGAAGGGTTACCAGGCTATTTCTGTTATAGGAGGATATAAGAATTACTTGTTTAAGAGATAAAAGTGTACTATAATAATTAAAGGTGATGCCTTTGGAAGCAGTTAATTCTTTTGTTGATTTTTGTACACAGTTTATTAGTGATGGAGGAATTTTATTTGGCTTTTTTTTAGTACTTTTAGAATCTTTTGTACCAGTATTACCATTAGGTGTTTTTGTTGCTCTTAATGTTAATGCTTTTGGAGGATTTTTTGGCATTATTTTGTCTTGGGCAGCGACTTGTTTAGGATGCTTTTTATCATACTTGTTATTTTCTTTTTTATCGGAGAGATTATTACAGAAATTGTTATCTCCTAAGACCTGGAAGAAAGTAAATCGGGCTATTACTAAGTTTCAAAAGATTTCTTTTTCGAATTTGGTTTTGGTTGTTGCTTTACCATTTACACCAGCTTTTTTAATTAATATTGTTTGTGGTATTGCTAGAGTTAGTAAACGTAAGTTTTTATTTTCTATTTTTATTGGAAAAGTGTTTATGATTACTTTCTGGGGTTATGTTAGTAAAAGTTTAATCGAAAGTATTACTGATATTAATACGATTATTATTGTTTCTTTCATGCTTGTGGTTGCTTATATGGTATCTAAAGTTGTTGGAAAAAAAGTTGATTTGGAATAAGAGGAGGAAGTATGGATTACGTTATCATTGGATTATTGATTGTTATTTTAATTTTAGTTGTGATTTCTTTATTTAAAAATATTAATGAAAGTAATATTACGGATCGTTTGGGTAGACTTGAGGTAAATATGATGAAGGAGATGGGGGATTTTAAGAATGACTTATCTCGTAGTTTGAATGAGGATTTTACGAAATTAAATGAACAGGTTGAAAGAAGATTATTGGCAGTTAATGAAAAGGTAAATGAAAGACTTGATCAGAATTTTGAAAAGACGAATAAGACATTTATGAATGTTATTGAAAGATTATCTAAGATAGATGAAGCACAAAAGAAGATTGAGACTTTATCTACAGACATTGTTAGTTTACAAAGTATTTTAACAGATAAAAAAACTCGTGGTATTTTTGGAGAAGTTAATTTGAAACATATTTTGAGTAATGTTTTTGGGGAGAAGAATGATTCTATTTATCGTTTACAATACACATTAAGCACTGGTGTTATTGCGGATTGTGTCGTGTTTGCTCCAGAACCTCTTGGTACTATTGCGATTGATTCTAAGTTTCCGTTAGAACATTATCAGATGATGGTTGATAAAAAGATAGCACCTCCTATGCGTAGTAATTATGAGAAGATGTTTAAGCAGGATATGAAAAAGCATATTGATGCGATTAGTAGTAAATATATTATTCCTGGGGAAACAACTGATCAAGCAATTTTATTTTTACCGGCTGAAGCTATTTTTGCGGAAGTGAATGCCTATCATCCTGATATTATTGAATATGCTTATAAGAAGCGGGTTTGGATTACTAGTCCTACTACTTTAATTTCTACACTTACTGTTATTGAGATGATTATTAAGAATATGGAACGTGATAAGTATACTTCTGTTATTCATGACGAGTTAAATAAATTAGGATTAGAGTTTGCTAGATATAAGGAACGTTGGGATAAGCTTGCTCGTAGTATTCAAACAGTTAATAAGGATGTTGAAAATGTCTCTATTACTACAGATAAGATTTCTCGTAAATTTGATAGTATTAATAGAGTAGAAGTTGGTAGAATTGAAGACAAAAATGAATAGTTTTTGTTTTCTTTTGCTATTATTTATGCTAAAATAGGGAGTCAGTAGGAGGATGATGTATGGTACTTACTAGTAAGAGAGAATTTATAGATTTATATTTGGCTGTTAGAGCTGAATCAGGTTATTTAACATTTACACAAAAATATCCTGATGATTTTCTACCTTGGCTTGTCAGTGGTAAATATCATCATTTGTTTTCCTTTTTTTGTTCTAAAAGTGATCTTGATTTTTTACCTTATTTAAAATCTAAATATGAGAGTTCTCATAGTATTGAAATTGTTCATAGAGAATCTACTTTAGAGGATACGATTTATATCAAGCCTAATTTTTCTTCGCTTTCTTTTACTATTTTGTGTTGTATTGATTCTTCATTACGTTCTGAGATGGAAGAGTTAATTTTTGATATGGAAAAGACTAAATTCTTAAATGGTAGACTTCAGCGTTATGGTGCTACTGGGATTTATCAAGTTGCAAATCCTAATGGTATTTATCAACTTCAAGAAGGAGAAAAATTGTTTGTTGACGGGGCTATAGAAGATTTAGGGAATGAAAAGTATTTTATAGAATATTCTTTATTTAATGCTTCTTTACACTTTGTTGATGAAAAATTAAGGAAAATGAATGTATCTTCTCATTATGGAGAAAATGACGGTTATGTCAATCAAGGTATAGATCGGATACTTTCTTATAATAATGGTAGTATTTCTCGTGGTGATGAAGCTAGTTCATATTTTCGGGAGGTTCAAAAGGGTAAAGTTTATCAATATAAGAATTTCTTTTAACTATCTATTACGGATAGTTTTTTTTGTATAATTTTTTTATTTGTCAGTATACTAAAAATAGTTGATTCATAAAATGAATTATGAGGCATTTTATATTATTTTTCATTGGTTTTATTTTTATGATTATAGGATGTACTTTTTTTATCTTGTATTTTAATTTGTTTGTATTTGGTTATAGCCTTTTAGAGTATCTTTTGTTTTTGGCTCACCATGTGGAGTGCTATTTTTTCGTTATTGGTCTAGTATTAGTTATTATTTCTTTAGTGAAAAAGGAGAAGAAGATATGATATATGTTTATGATTTGTTGGTTAATTTTCAAGATGTAGATAGATTGGTTGAGTTTTTTGAATGGTCTGATGATGATTTATTAGAACATATTAAAAAGATTCCTTTATTTAGAATTCATTCTATTGATATGGATAATATTTGTTTTGGTACTGTTAAGTTTGATACTTCTTTTTTAGAAAAGATTAAGTTTAAAACTTTACTTTATAAGAAGAAAAAAACAATTACATATGCTGCTTTATTTTGTGATTTAAATAGGACGGTTGCTTTAGAGATTTCTAAACAAGGTGAGGTGATTGCTAAGAGCTGTTTATTATTAGATGAAGAAGGGGATGTTATTGACAGTTCGCAAGATTTAGAAGTTTTCGATATTTCTTATAAGGTATTGAAAAAAGAAGAAGATGTTTCTTTTTTGACTAGGTCAGAGGAGTTTCAACAGAAGTATTTGTATCAGGAGTTTAAGAGTTTGTTTGAGAAGAAGGATGTTGATAAGCTTACTTATTTATATGAAGAAGTTTTCGGACATGATGATAGTTTATTTGATTATAAATATGAACGATTACTTGATGGATTAAGACATTCTTTTGACAGAAGATATCAAAATTTATATGAAGTAGTTCGATTAAGTTATTCTAAAAAATAAAAGCAATACTTTTTTGTATTGCTTTTTTAGTAGTCTATCATCATTGCTTTTTTTATTTTTTTCATTTGTTCTTTTGCTTTTTCCTGTGCTTTTTTTGTACCAGTTTCTAATATTTCTTTTACTTCTTCTGGATGATTTTCATAGTATGTTCTTTTTTCTTTTATTGGTTTTAAGAAGTTGTTCATGGCTTCAATTAGTTCTTTTTTACATTGCACACATCCTCTAGCACCTTTTTTACATTCGCTACATACTTTTTCTTTGTTTTCTTTGGTATTTACTAGATTATGATAATAATAGACCATGCATATTTCAGGATTGGCTGGATCATCTTTTTTTATTTTTTCTGGATTGGTTACTGCTGCCATTATCTTTTTCTTTATCGTCTCTTCTGTATCGTTTAGGAAAATTGCGTTTCCAAGACTTTTTCCCATTTTATCGTTACCATCTAGTCCTTTTACTCTTTTTGTATCACTTAGTATTGCATTTGGTTCTTTTAGTGTTTCACCGTAGATAGAATTAAATTTTCTAACGATTTCACGACATTGTTCTAAAAGAGGTAGTTGATCTTCTCCTACTGGAACTACTTCTCCGTCAAAGGTAGTAATGTCTGCTGCTTGTGATACAGGATAACCTAGAAATCCATAGGTAATCGATTCTCCATTGTTTCCGAATAATTCTTTTTTTTGAGCAATTTCTGTTTTTACGGTAGGATTTCTTTCTAGTCTTGCGACTGTTACTAGATTGGAGTAGAAAACTGTAAGTTCGGCAATCTCTGGTATTTTTGATTGTATAAAGAAATTTACTTTCTTTGGGTCTAGTCCTATCGATAATAAATCAATTGTAATTTCTGTTACGTTTTTTCTGACTTTTTCTGGATTGTTGAAATTATCAGTTAAGGCTTGTACATCAGCAATTTCTAAATAGAAATCATAGTCATCTTGCAATTTTATATAGTTTTGTCCTGCACCGAATAGATGTCCTAGGTGAAGATTTCCTGTTGGTCTTAATCCTGTTAATATTGTTTTTTTCATTTTATCACTTTCTTTCTGTTATTTATTTTAGCATAATTTTGTAGACAAAAAAAGCAGTATTTCATTTTAAAGTGTTGTCTTAAATTAAATTGTACGGTATAATATAAGGCGTTGGAGGGATATTATGGCAAAAAAAGAAACTGAAAAAAAAGAAAAAACTACTGTAGAAGAAAAAGTAGAAAAAAATACTAAGAAAGAAGTAAAAAAAGATACTAAGAAAAATGTTCATGAAGTAGTTATTAAAATAGATGGTGAAGCTTGGACTAAAGCATTAGATCAAGCATTTAAGAAGAAACAAAAGACTGCTAAAGTGGATGGATTTAGAAAGGGTAAAGTACCTAGAGAAATTTATGAAAAACATTTTGGTAAAGAATCTTTATTTATCGATGCAGCTGATAGTGTATTACAAGATGCTTATACTAAAGCAATGGAAGAGTCTAAGTTAGTTCCAGTTGTTCAACCTGCTGTTGATTTAAAGAGTTTAAGTGAAGATGGAGTTGAGTTTACTTTTAAGATTGTTACTAAACCTGAAGTTAAGGTTAAAAAATATAAGGGATTAAATATTAAACCTGAAACTGTTGAAGTAACTGAGGAAGAAGTAGAACATGAACTTGGTCATTTATTAGAAAGATATACTGAATTAGTAACTAAAGAAGATGGTGCTGTAGAAGAAGGTAATGTAGCAGTTATTGACTTTGAAGGATTTAAAGATGGTGTAGCTTTCGATGGTGGAAAGGGAGAAAATTATTCTTTAGAAATTGGATCTCATACTTTTATTCCTGGATTTGAAGAACAAGTAATTGGAATGAAGACTGGAGAAGAGAAAGATATTGAAGTTACTTTCCCTGAAGATTATGGTGCTAAGGATTTAGCTGGTGCTAAAGCTACTTTCAAAGTAAAAGTAAATGAAATTAAAGAAAAACAAAAAAGAGAATTAGATGAAGAGTTCTTTGAAGATTTAGGAATGGAAGGCGTTACTTCTGAAGAGAGTTTGAAAGAAGAAATTAAGAAGAGTATTTCTGCTCAAAAAGAGATGGATGCTGAAAATAAATATATTGATGCTATTTTAGAAGGTGTTTCTAAGAATGTTGAAGTAGATATTCCTGAAGAAATGGTAGAAGAAGAAGTTACTCGTCTAATGAAACGTTTTGAAGAACAAATGAGAATGCAAGGAATTTCTTTAGATTTATATTATCAATTTACTCAGTCAAGTGAAGCTGATCTTAGAAATCAATTAGAAAAAGAAGCTTATTCTAATGTACTTTATCGTTTAATGTTAGAAGAGATTATGAATCTTGAAAAGATTGAAGTATCTGTAGAAGAAGCAGAAAAAGAGGCTGAAGAGTTAGCTCGTAAGTATCAAATGGAAAAAGAAGAGTTCTTAAGTCAATTTGGTGGTATTGATATGGTTCAATATGATTTAGAGATGAGAAAGACTATTGAATTATTGAAAGAAGCTAATAAGTAAGAGAGATTTTTTCTCTCTTTTTTTTCGACATTTTTTGGAAAATTTGGTTAATTTCTTGAAGTGAATCTTCTTTTATTATATAATAGTAAGCAGTATTAAAACTTGGAGGTGGACTATCTATGAATATGAAAAAACTAGCAGTTTTAGTTTTGAATGATGTAGTAGTCTTTCCTAATAATGAGGTTCGGATAGAATACGATAATGCTTTTTCTAAGGCTAGTATTGATTATGCAGATTCTACAGAGGATAAATATTTGGTTATTGTTCAACCAATTGATAGTGATTATGTTGTTGATGTTACTTCTTTACCTAGTTATGGCGTGTTAGGACAAATTAAGTTTAAATTAAATGTTCCTAATGGTAAGACTAGGGTGGTAATTTCTGGTATTCAAAGGGTAGAAGTTTCTAATTATTTTTATGAAGATGATTTTTATAAAGCTGATGTTTCAGAAATTCCAGTGGTGTCTGTTGAGGATGAGAAGAACTATTATTCACTTTTAATGAAGTCTTTAGATAAATATATAGAAAAAGTTCCTTATATGAGTAATGCGATTATTAGTCAGTTAGATTCTGTTGAAACATTAGATGAATTGTGTGATGTTATCGGGTCTTTTTTGCCTGTTGATTACGCTAAGAAGAAGCAATATTTATTAACTATTTCTCCTTGTGATCGAGCACGCTTATTGATTGAAGATATGAGTGAAGAGTGTAAATTTATTGAGCTTGAACAAAAAATTGAAAATGAAGTTGCTCAAGATATTGAAGAAAGTCAGAAAGAATATTTTTTACGAGAAAAGCTTAAAGCGATTAAACGTGAGTTGGGAGATATTAATAGTAAAGATGACGAGATTGATAGTTTACGTAAAAAGCTTTCTAAATTAAAGTGTAATTATAAGGTAAAAGAAAAGATTCGAAGTGAAATTTCTAGATATGAAGCTGTTAGTAGTCATTCTCCTGAGGTTGGTATGATTCGTGATTACCTAGATTGGATGCTTCATCTGCCTTGGAATGTCTATACGAAAGATACAAAGGATTTGGCTAAAGTGGAGAGAATATTAAATTCTACTCATCATGCTTTAGAAGAAGTAAAATCTCGTATTCTAGAGTATTTGGCAGTGAAACAAAATACGAATAATTTACGTAGTCCTATTCTTTGTCTCGTAGGTCCTCCAGGTGTTGGTAAGACTTCTTTAGCTCTTAGTATTGCGGAGAGTCTTGGTAGGAAAACGGCTAAAATTAGCGTTGGTGGAATTAATGATGAAGCAGAGATTGTAGGACATCGCCGTACATATATTGGTGCAAATCCCGGGCGCATTATTCAAGGAATTCGTAAGGCTGGTACAGCTAATCCTGTTTTTATTATCGATGAAATTGATAAGATGACGAAGGATATTAAGGGTGATCCTGCTAGTAGTTTATTGGAAGTTTTAGATCCAGAGCAAAATAGTAAATTCTCTGATCATTATATTGAAGAAGAGTTTGATTTATCTAAAGTGTTATTTATTGCGACTGCTAATTATATTGATCAGATTCCTTATGAACTTCGTGACCGTCTAGAAATTATTGAGTTAACTAGTTATACGGAATATGAAAAGTTAGATATTGCGAAAAATCATTTGATTCCTAGAGCCTTAGAAGAACACGGACTAACTTCTTTACAAGTTCAGTTAGATGATGATGCTATCTTTGATATGATTCGGTATTATACGAAAGAGGCGGGTGTACGTGAACTTGATCGTATGATTGCTATGCTATTTAGAAAAATTGTAAAGAAAACGTTATTAGAACAAGAACAAGTATTTTATCACATTCAGGCTAAAGATTTGGTTTCTTTCTTAGGCAAGCGAAAGTTTAGTTATGAAAAGATGGGTAAAAGTGCTGATGTTGGAGTTGTTAATGGAATGGCTTATACTTTATTTGGTGGAGATATTTTACCAATTGAAGTGACTAGTTTCTCCGGTAAAGGTGAACTTATTCTTACTGGTTCACTAGGAGATGTTATGCAGGAATCTTGTCAGATTGCTTTTAGTTATATAAAAGCTAATCGTGAAATTTTTTCAATAGACTATGCTACTTTGTTTGAACATGATATTCATATTCATTTCCCAGAAGGAGCTATTAATAAAGATGGCCCTTCAGCAGGAATTGCTATTACAACGGCATTAATTAGTTTATTTAAAAATAAAGCCGTAGAGAATGATATTGCCATGACTGGTGAAATTACTTTACGTGGTAAAGTTTTAGAAATTGGTGGTCTTCGTGAGAAAGTAATTGGAGCACATCGGGCAGGAGTAAGAAAGATATTTTTACCAAAAGATAATGAAAAGGATTTGGATGAGATTCCTGAAGAGGTAAGAAAGGATATGAAGTTTGTATTTGTTGAACAGTACGAGGAAGTATATCAAAAGATTTTTAAGTAGGTGATATAGATGGCGAAAAAAGATAACCTTAGTCCAGAAGATTTTTTTAATATGATACACTTAAAGAGTGCTCTTTATTATTTTTCTGCGGAGGACTTTATAAAATTGTGTCAAGAGGAGAAACAGTATGCTACTGTTCTTGATTCTTCTATATTACTACTGGAACATGATTTGGGCTTTTTTCGTTTAAATTCTGAGTTTTCAGAGAAGATTTTTAAAGTGATAAATGAGTATCGTTTTCAGTATACTGATTCTTCTTATGTTCCGGTTGTTAATGAGTTGATTTGTCAATTAAATGAAATTAATTCTGGTAATCAGATAGAACAGAATGCTAAGAAAGAACACTATTTAAATTGGCAAGAAGAGGTTAGAGATGTTTATTTTGATGATTCAGAGGATTTTCTTAATACGATTGTTGATGATTATTTTGTCTATTTAAAATTTCAGTCTGACTATGATAAACGGATTCCTAATATTACTATTTATTCTTCTTTAAATTATTTTGCTTATATGTGTCCTGCTGTATTTAGAGATTCTCTTTTTTATCAGAAATCGATAGATTATTTAGAACATCAGGCAAATAGAGTGATACTTGGAAAAAGTCATAAGAAAGCTATTATTAAGACTAGGGATACTATTTCCCAAGTGAAAAAGGATTTAAATTAGGTCCTTTTTTTCATATTCTTTTTTTCGTATCATATAATCTGTTAGGAGGGATGATATGAGAAAAGTTATTTCTTTTGATAAAGAGTTAGAATTTAAGACAATGATAGGTGAGATTACTTCAATTTCTTTAGATCAAGATTTGTCATTTCAGGATGAGAGTACTGTCTCTGGTGAATTAGTGGTATCGGGTAAATATAAATTGACTGCAGCTTCTAGGTTAGAAGATGATTTTTTATTCCATTTGCCTATGGAAATTGTTCTTACGGAACGGTTAGATTCGCAGACTCGTAATGTTACTATTGAAGATTTTCGTTATGAGGTAGAGGATAATGATATTTTACTTTGTCATATTGATTTGCTCGTGGAAGGAGTAGAAATTATTGATGATGTAGAAAGTGATTCTAGTGATAGCAGAGAAAATGTTTCTCTTTCTACCGATTCTTCTACTGATGATATTATTGATAGTAGTCATGATGTGAGTATTAAAAATGAGTCATCCACGGATGAGATAAGTTCGGTAGAGTCTACTTTGCTAGATTCTTCTTCATCAGGATCTAGTCAAAGAGAAGAGTCATTCATAGATGTTACACCAGTAATTTCTTCTAATGTTTCCGATAAGTCAGTAGATGTCGATGTTAATATTTCTGTTAATAATCCTGCTACTGATACTGTGGATACTAATACCAATGTCAATACCAATGTAAATTCTGGTGCTAATGGGACAGATACAACTGAGTTAAAAGAGCAAGATGAATCGGATGGAGTAGGGTCATTATTTTCTTCCTTTAAAGATAGTGATGAGACTTTTGCTACTTATTCTGTTTATATTTTTAGAGCAAATGATACTATAGAAATGATTATGGATAAGTATCAAGTTACTAAAGAAGAATTGGAAAGTTATAATGATTTATCATCATTAACGATAGGATCTAAAGTAATTATTCCAACACATATTCATGAGTGATTTGAAAGTTAGAAGATGTTTTTATATTCATGGAGAAAAAGTTATTGATACTTCGGAAGGAGAATTTTTAGTTACTCCTAAGTGTAATGATAAACTTAAAATATTTGATTATTTAGAAAAAAAAGATTTTCCTTTCTTTTTGCCTATGAGAAATTCTACCTCTGATTCTTATGAGGTTTATCCATATGTTGACGATGGTATGGAAGCTGCTGATAAAGCTGTTGATTTGATTTATGTTTTAAGCTTATTACATATTAAAACTACGTCTTATCGGGAAGTTCAGATGGATTCTATTAAAGAAATTTATGAAAAAGTATTACAGCAGATTGATAATTTGAATGAGTACTATCATCAATTACAAGATGAAATTGAAGAACATATTTACATGGCTCCTGATGAATATTTGTTAATTCGTAATATTAGTTTGTTATATGAGAATTTAAATTTAGCTAGAGAATATTTAAATCAGTGGATGGAACTGAAAAAAGACGCGATTAAAGAAAGAGTGGTTTTTCTACATAAACAGCCCTCTCTTTCTAATTTTGTTGATTTTAAGACACCATATTTTATTCATTGGGATTTGTCAGAAAAAGGATATCCTATTTATGATTTTTTATATTTTTATCAAAATCATTATTTGGATTTAGAAATGAATTCTTTATTTGATCTTTATCAAAGTAGGTTTTTATATACTCCTGATGAGAGAGCTTTGTTATTTTGTTTGTTGCTGTTGGATTTAAAAATTGAGCTTTCTTGTGATCATTATCAGAATACTATTTTAGTACATCATCATATTTTATATTCTGCTAAGGTAAGAGAGTTTGTGTTAAAACAAAATCAAGAAAATCAAGAAACAAATGAGAACAAATTCTAGTAATAATATAATAGCATTGAGTCTTGTAGTTATAAAAATGAGTAGGATGATTTGATAGAATATTATAATTATTGTTGCGATAATACTTAGAAGATATAATAGACTATTTCTTCTTTTTTGTTTGCAATAACTACATCTACAGAAGAGATTATGTTTTGTTTTCATTTTATCACCTATTATAATGTATGCAGTTTGTTTTTTAGGTTGACAAAGCCATTTATTTTTACTATAATGTTATTGATAATTATTATCATTAAGGAAGGCTTATGAATACGAGAAATACAAAGCAAAAAGAGATTATTTTAAATACTTTAAGGCAGATGCATAGTCATCCAACGATTATGGATTTATATGAAATGGTTCAGAAAGTAGATCCTTCTATTGGACAAGCTACTGTTTATAGAAATGTATCTAAGTTAGTAGAAGAAGGTTTAGTTATGAAGATTCCAACTAATGATGGTGTGGATCACTATGATGGAGACTGTACAAATCATTATCATTTTATATGTCAAAAGTGTCATAAATTGTATGATTTACATGATGAAAACTTTCCATCTGTTTTGCAAAAAGTAGAAAAAAATAATCATTTTAAGGTAAACCGTGTTCATCTTATTCTGGAAGGAATTTGTCATGAATGCGAATAGCAGTTTGTCTTCTTTACTGTTTTAATAATTATGCAGGAATGCTTGATATACTTAGTAGTTTATGTTACTATACAGGTGATAAGTATATTAGGGATTTGTTCCTTTAATATAAAATAAATAAGAAAGAAGGTATTTTAATGGAATTAAAAGGTTCTAAAACAGAACAAAATTTAATGACTGCATTTGCAGGAGAAAGTCAAGCTAGAAATAAATATACTTTTTATGCTAGTAAAGCTCGTAAAGATGGTTATGAACAATTAGCTGCTATCTTTGAAGAGACTGCTAATAATGAAAAAGAGCATGCTAAACTATGGTTTAAGGAATTACATGGTGGAGAAATTCCTGCTACAACAATTAACTTAGAAGATGCTGCTGCTGGTGAAAACTATGAGTGGACAGATATGTATAAGAGTTTTGCAGAGACTGCTAGAGAAGAAGGATTTACAAGACTTGCTACATTATTTGAAAAAGTTGGCGAGATTGAAAAGGAACATGAGAAGAGATACTTAACATTACTTCAGAATATTAAAGATGATAGAGTATTTAAGAAAGATGGAGACAAAATCTGGGTATGCCGTAATTGTGGATATGTTTATACTGGAAAAGAAGCTCTTGCAGTTTGTCCTGTTTGTGCTCATCCACAAAGCTTTATGGAAGTTAAAGCTGACAATTACGAATAATTTTTATTACTTGATTATGAAATCTGCACGTTATGGTGTAGATTTTTTTATGCTAGTTTATTTTGTTGTGCTAAGTAGTATAGATATGAAAAGGTACTGGCGAAAATAATTACACTATTGATAAGTCTTCTCTCTTGAGTATTAGGGATGGTTTGTTCTGTGATGTATATGCAAAGTAGTGTGATTATTGTAATTGTCCATCCTAGTTTTTGTAAGTTTTTTTGCTGCGTGTTGTAGGAATTCTTTAAAAGGTTGTTTCCATAGTTAATAAATATGATGACCAGTCCTATGCTTATAATTGTCCAGGATAGAAATGTTTGATTATTGAGTAATGCGTTTTGTTTCATATTCTAGTATATGTCGAAAAGGGTGATTGTTATGTTATAATAGTACTGGTGGTGATGTTTCTTGAAAAAACATGAACTTTTGGTACCAGTTGGTAATATGGAATGTTTATATCAAGCGATTGCAAATGGAGCAGATGCTGTTTATGGTGCTTGCCAGTGTTTTGGTGCAAGAAAGTTTGCTAAGAATTTTACGAATGAAGAAATTGTTGATGCTATTCGGTTATGTCATCTGTATGGTGTTAAGTTCTATGTGACAATGAATACTTTAGTTAAAGATAGTGAAGTTGCTGCTTTTTTAGAGCAAGTCGAGTTTTTATATAAGAATGGCGTAGATGCTATTATTATGCAAGATTTTGGCATGATTTCTTATGCTTTAGCTCGTTATCCTAATTTAGAAGTTCACGCTTCTACCCAGTTGAATAATTCTTCTTATGATATTGTGAAATTACTTTATGAGAAAGGTGTAAAAAGAGTTGTTTTATCTAGAGAATTGTCACTAGAGGAGATTGAGAAGATAGATATTCCTATTGAAAAGGAAGTTTTTATTCATGGCGCTTTGTGTATTTCTTATTCCGGATGTTGTCTTATGAGCTCTATGATAGGTGGTCGTAGTGGAAACCGTGGTGAATGTGCTGGTTCTTGTCGGTTACCATATCAGTTATATCAAGGCGAAAGAACATTATCTGATTCTCAGTATTTATTAAGCACGAAAGAGTTGAATACAAGTTATCATTTTCGTGAGCTTTTGGATAGTAGTATTTATAGTTTTAAGATTGAAGGTCGCATGAAGAGTCCAGAGTATGTAGGCTTTATTACTAGAATGTATCGACGTTTGATAGATTCTAATGGTAGTAGTTTTTCTTTGGATTTAGAAAATGATCAATTAAAGACGATTTTTAATCGTGAATTTACGGCTGGTCATTTATTTCAATGTAGTACTAGTGAACTTATGAATACTTCAAGTCCTAATCACATCGGTCTTACGATTGGTAAGGTGATTTCTTGTGATTGCAAAAGAATAGGAATCCGTTTAGAGAAAGCACTACATCAAGGTGATGGTATTCGATTTTTGGAAAGTGGTAAGGGACTTATTGTTAATTATTTATATAATTCTAAAGGGCTACTTGTCTCTTCAGGGTCTAAAGGTGATATTTGCTATATCGATAATAAGATTGGACTTATGGATTATGAGACGGTATCTAAGACATCTGATTTTTTGTTGACGGAAGAGTTACGAAGACTTCCTGATAGAAAGGTTCCTATTACCTTTAGTGTTAGTGCACATATAGGGCAGGCTTTTACAGTATCTATTAGTGATGGTGTGCGTACAATTGTAGAACAGGGTAGTGTCGTAGAGAAGTCTATTACTTCTCCGGTAAGTGAGGAAAAGATTCGTATTCAACTTAGTAAATTAGGAAAGAGTCCATTTATTAGCCGTGCTTTTACTGTTGATATGGATTGTAATATCTTTATTTCTTTACGAGAAATTAATGAAATTCGACGCTTGTTAGTAGATAAATTAACTTCTGCTAGAATGGAAGTTAGTTATGATCCTGTTATTCAGGACGTGGAGTTTGAAACATTGCCAATTTCATTTGATAATAGTAAGAGTTGCTCTATATTTAACGAAGAACAATTGAAGACTTGTTTGCGATTAGGATATCAGCGAATTTATGTAAATGATTTTTCTTTGTTTCAAAAGTATCAGTCTCATTCTTGTGTTTATTATTCTATGCCTAGGTGTTTATTTTCTGTG
The DNA here is from genome assembly GCA_944364005.1 of uncultured Bacilli bacterium. Next base: position 61,383 of record CALVVW010000001.1, read on the forward strand.
TCTGGGATGTTACCATCTCGTGCTTTGGTAAAAGATTTGTGTTCTTTATCAGGTCATGGTTCTTTTGTTGGAGATTATTCTTTCAATGTTTCTAATATTTATACTGCTTATTATTTATATCAATTAGGTTTGTCTAAACTTTGTCTTTCTGTTGAACTTTCTACTATTGAAGTTAATGATTTTATTTCTTTGTTTTATCAGAAATTTCATTTCTATCCTAATGTTGAAGTTTTGGGTTATGGTGCCGTTGAAGTTATGGTTATCAAAAATAATATTTTAAATTTAAAAAAAGATGATTATTCTTATTATTTAAAAGATTTACATCATAGGTTATTTCCAGTTTATTTTGATGGAGTTCATACGATTGTTTTAAATTATAGTGTACAATCTAAATTAGATTTGTCTAATTTGGATAAGAGCGTTTCAGTTCGCAATCAATTTTTTTGGGAAGATAGTAAGGTTATTTCTGAAATTACAAAAAACGCCTAATTATAGTACTAAAATTGAATGATTTATGGTAAAATAGTTTTAGATAGGAAGTGATATTTCATGGATAATGATACTGAAAAGAAGGTTATACCTAAGAAAAATTATGTAATTACAATAGTTATGTTTGTAACTTTAATTGTTTTGGTTATTTATTTATGTAGTTTATATCATGTTTATGATGAACATCAACGGGAAATTCCAGTAATTCGAGGTACTTTGTCTGAAATCTTACCTGATGAGTTGGACCATTATATTATGGAAAATCCCACTACTGTTATTTATATGTGTACTGCTTCTGATTCTACTTGTAGAGATTATGAAAGGAATTTTAAAAAATTAATTACAAAGGATGATTTGCAGGAAAGTATTATTTATTTAAATTTGAGTGATGTTAATCAAGAACAGTTTACTGATACGTTTAACAGTACTTATCCATATAAAAATTCTTTAAAGACACATTATCCTGCTTTAGTATCTTTTGAAGATGGTGAAATAGAAGGAATTTTACAGGGAAGTTCTAATCATGAATTGACTATTTCTAAGACAGAACAGTTTATTGATATGCATCAGATTAAAAAGCAAGGTGAACAATAGTTGAATCGTATAGCATGATTTATTAATGTAGACATAGAGAATATGTCTACTTTTTATTATGTTCCGGGATAGGAACAGGACAAAACCACCCGCTATGCGGGTGAGAGCTGAAGAAGCGGTGGCGTT
>CALVVW010000002.1 GCA_944364005.1 uncultured Bacilli bacterium
ATACCACAACTAATACCAATATCGGCTTGTTTCTTTAACATTCTATAGTCACCGTGGAATGGCATTAAATATTTTGGCTTGATTAGTCGAATCATTAGTTTTATTTCTTCCTCGTTAGCATGACCTGATGTATGTAGGTCAGCAAGAGATGAGTTTGTATATACTTTTACACCTTTTAAATATAATTTATTAATAGTTTTTGAGATGCTTAATGCATTTCCTGGAATGGCACTAGATGAGAATATTACAACATCATCTGGTCTTAGTTTGATTTGTTTGTGTGTACCATTTGATATTCTTGATAATGCTGCTAATGGTTCTCCTTGACTTCCAGTACATAGTATTGTCACTTCTCCAGGTTTTAGGTTGTTTGCTTCTTCTGGAGAAATTAATAATTCTTTATGGTTGATATAACCAGCGTTGATTGAAATATTAATATTGTTTTCCATACTTCTACCGAAAATACATATTTTTCTATTATGCTTATAACAAGTTTCAAAAATATGTTTTACACGATAAATATTAGATGCGAATGTTGCGATAATGATACGATTTGTTTTACATTTATCAAACATTTCTCCTAATGTTTCATCTACCACAGATTCGCTTGTTGAAAAGCCCTCATTTAAGGCATTGGTAGAATCTCCAATTAGAATATCTACGCCTTTTTCTCCAAGAGATGCCATTTTATATAAATCTGCCATAGGTCCGATTGGAGTAAGGTCAAATTTATAATCTCCGGTTGTTACAATTCTTCCGTCTGGTGTAGTAATACTAATACCGTGAGAATCAGGAATAGAATGGGTAATTCTAAAGAATTCCACTTCAATTTCTTTAAATTTCAATTTCGTATTTTCTGTATATACAAATAAATTATCATATCTTATGTTTTTATCTTGTAATTTTACAGCAATTAATTCTTTGGCATGATTTGGTGCATAAATGGCAGGAATATTAATACTTTGCAATAAAAAAGGAATTCCTCCAATATGATCTTCATGTCCATGCGTAATTAAAAGTGCTTTAATCTTATCTTGATTTTCTTTTAAAAATGTAAAGTCAGGTAAAACATAATCTACTCCCATAAGTTCACTTTCAGGGAAACTAACACCGGCATCAATAATAACAATAGCGTCGTTATGCATTACACAATACATATTTTTTCCGACTTCTCCGAGACCACCTAAAACAATAATCTTTGTTTCATTTGGTTTATTCATAAAAACTCCTTTCTTTTTTTGTTTCGTTAAGCTGACTATGAAATTATACTATATTTTTTTTATTTTGTCTATAATTTGAAATTGTGAATTTTTTGTCTCTTGGTTGTAAAATTAGCTTTTATCCTTGTTTTACATTATTTAATATACTTTCCAAGTGATTTAAAATAGGTATTGGGATTTTCATATTCTTTTAGAGTTTCATTAAAGTACTGACTATAGGTTAATGTGTCTTTTTCTTTCACAATATAGTCTCTTAATTTTTGTAATTTAGCTTTACTATTTAGAGGTTTATATTTTACTAAATCATTATAAAGCAGTGTGGTAATTAATGATTCTAATTGGGATTCATTTTGCGTATCACATTCTTGTATTAGTTCTTTATCTTCTTTTTCATTATTACCATAGTCAAATCTTTTTACAGTAAATCTTCCAGGATCTATGATATACATGGTATCGTTTTCTTTATCAAAAAAATAGTTTACTGGTTGAATATCCGCTACTAAGACATAATTATGAGCAAGTAGAGACATATCACTTTCTAATATTTGAAGGTTTTTAATAAAGGTGCTACTAGAAAGAAGAGCAATACCTTGTTTTTTGGTGATATCTTTTTCTCCCTTTATATAGTTTGCTCTATAACCTGCATAGGAGTAGTCTTCATTATAAATAAGGGCATTTGGTAGAATTGTTTGCCTGGTAGGTATTCCAATTAAGTATTGATGATCAACACTTTTGTTGTGTCCAAATTCATAAATTGAACTTTTATGATATATTTTGTAAACTTGATTCTTTCTTTTATAACAAATACCTTCAGAACCTTTTCCTAGAGGCCTTTTTGTTTCGTCAATAAATATTTTTTCTCCTTCTACAAAGTAATGCATTATAATCCCTCTCTTTTCCGCTGTATTTTACCATATAATGTCTTTCATAGCAAGATTTTCCTTGATTATAGTTTGGTATTAATTGATGATGATTAAGTAATATATAATGTTTTTTTGCATTTTATAATTTTTTTTAGTATAGTATAGTTAAAGTTTAGGGGGCATGATGCTATGAATTCTAATATTACTCAAGAGGCTATTGAGGTTGCCAGGTCTGCGTCAAAATATTACGCATTAATTAAAGATATTCACTCTTGTTTTCAAGTAAAAGTTTCTGATGGTTTTCGTTCTTATTCAAAAAGTGTCGATTTAAATTATTACGACAGAAGAACTTTAAGTTTATTTTTTGCTTTACTTACTGTCTCTGATAATACGTATAATATTTTTTCTGATTTTAATATTACGTTTGATGATGTTTTTATGGAAGTTTTTTCTAGTTATGATATAGATAATAATGAACATAAAAAAGATGTTACTTTAGAAGAAATTGATGATAATTTTCATTCTTATTTTGAACCTATGTTAGATACTCTTTCTAAAAAGTATAAGCTTATTATTCCTGAAGTGATTGCTTATAATTTATTAGCTGATGATTGTTGCTTTTCTAATGTTGTTCGTGTTTTAGTTAGTAAGTTAGCAGCGGATAGGGCTCCTTTATCTGGTGGTAAGTTGAAAGATTATCTTTTTGAAGAAGCTAGTCGTAAGATAGAGCAATATTTTGAAAGTCATCCAGAGGTTAAGGAAGAGATTTCTACTAAAGAGAAGGATAAAGTTAAGGAGTTATTTCCGTTTTTTGGTCTTCTAGGTAATAATGACGAAGATACGATGACAGGTCTTGGAGAATTTTTGACTAGTCAGCAATTTCAAGGACATCCGGTTGTTGGTAGAAAACAAGAAATTCGTACTGTTCTTAAATCTTTAATGATGAAGTCTGTGTTATTATTAGGTCCTTCTGGTGTTGGAAAAACGGCATTAGTTGAAGAGATTGCATATCTTATTCAACAGAGGGAGGTCCCTAGTCGGCTTTTAGATAAAAAGATTTTTATGCTTGATGCATCTTCTTTAATTGCTGGTACTAAATATCGTGGAGCATTTGAGGAAAAAATTAACGTTATTTTAAAAGAATTGGACAATGATCCTAATATTATTTTGTTTATCGATGAGATTTGTAATATGAAAGGTTTGGGAGCTACGGAAGGCTCTCCTCAAGATTTCTTTGCTGTTTTTAAACCTTATTTATCAAGAAGTAATCGCCCTATTCAAATGATTGGTACGACAACAACTGAAGAATATCAAAAGTATTTGGCAGATGATGCTGCTATTCGTAGAAGGTTTGCTCCAGTTACTTTAGGTGAACCAGATGATAAGAGCTTAAGCCATATATTAGATGCTTCTGTTAAGAAATATCAAGATATGTTGCACGTTGATTTTTCTTTTGATACTGATAGTCAACAAGAAATATTTGATATCCTTATCCAGGGTAGTAAAAAAAGACCTTATCATGATGTACAATATAATCCTTCTTTAGTTTTATCAATTTTAGAGATGGCGTTTTCTAATGCTTTATATTATGATAGAGAATCTGTTAATATGGATGATGTTAAAGAGGCTGTTATGAGTTGTGAACGTATTTATGAAAGTTCTAGAGAGCATATGGTTTCTCAACTATCTTCTATTTCTAATACTAAGCAATATGTAAAGGGTAAATTTGTTCCTTTTTCTACTAGACAATAGGCTTTTCTATTGTTTTTTTCTTTATCTATGTTAAAATAAAGATGGTGATTATTATGGGAATTTTTAATAAATTAAAGAATATGTTTCAAGGAAACAAGGAAAGTGTTGTAGAACAGAATCATAGTGAAGAAGTTGTACAGGAAGAAGTTAAAGTTTATGAGAAAGGTCTTACAAAATCTCGTGAGGGATTTGTATCTAAGCTTGCTAATCTAACGAATAAATATCGCACTATTAATGATGATTATTTTGATGAGTTAGAAGAAATATTGATTATGGCTGATATTGGTGTTAATACTGTTATGGAGTTTATTGATCGATTGAAGGATAGAGCTGCTAAAGAGAAGATTAGTGATCCAGAATTATTAAAAGAGATTATTGTTGATGAATTATTTATTATTTATGTAGGTGATGAAGTTTTATCTAGTAAGATAGAATATCGTGAAAATGGTCCTACTGTTATTTTATTTGTTGGAGTTAATGGTGTTGGAAAAACTACTACTATTGGTAAGATTGCTTGGCGTATGAGGCAAGAAGGTAAAAAAGTATTACTAGTTGCAGGGGATACTTTTCGAGCTGGTGCTATTTCGCAACTTCAAGAGTGGAGTAAGAGAGTAGATGTTGATTTTTATGGAACTGAACAAGGAAGTGATCCAGCTAGTGTTGTTTATGATGGATGTAGTAAGGCTGTAGAAGAAAAATATGATGTCGTTTTAGTTGATACTGCTGGTAGACTACAAAATAAAGTTAATTTAATGAAAGAATTAGAAAAAATTAATAAAGTAATTCAGGGAATTGTAGAAGGTGGACCGTCTGAGACTTTACTTGTTATTGATGCTACTACTGGTCAGAATGGTATTAGTCAGGCTAAATCTTTTAAAGAAATTACAGATATTACTGGAATTGTTTTAACGAAATTAGATGGTACTGCTAAGGGAGGAATTGTTTTAGCGATTAAAGAACAAGTGGGACTTCCTGTTAAGTTTATTGGTTTAGGAGAAAGTAAGGAAGATTTACAAGTTTTTGATATTGAAAAATATATCTATGGCTTATTTAAGGATATGGTGTAATATGGCGAAGGATAAGAATGTGGAACAGTCTAGACCAATTACTAAATTTAATATTGTGTTTATTAATATTCAACTTTTTTTAACTTTTTTTACTTTTGGATTATTTGTCTGGTATATTTTTGATTCTTCTATGATTTATTTATTTCAATTGTTTTTAGGCCTTACTTTACTTATTATGGCTTATAATAATCAGGTTATTTATCGCAGGAAAAAAGCAACGATTATTTATAGTATTATTGGTGCTGTTTTGCTTATATTAGATTTAATTATGTATATTGGTGTTGAGATGTAGTATGGAAGATTATGTTTATTATGGTGAATTATATGATTTATATCAACAGTTATTGACAGATAAACAAAGAGCTTATTTCGAAGACTATTATTTTCAAAATTTAAGTCTGGGTGAAATGGCTGAAAATTATCAAGTGAGTAGGAATGCTATCTTTAGGCAGCTTCATATCGTTACTAAAAAATTAGAAGAATATGAAGAAAAGTTGCAGTTGTTGCAAAAAAAGAGAATGTTAGAAGAAATAAGTCAGTCTATTGATAATTTAGATATTAAGAAAAAGTTAGAAGAATTAATATAAGAATAGTATCTAGTGGATACTATTTTTTTGGTACATATATTAATTGTTTGGCATCTTCATAGTTTTGTTGAGTTAATTTTTCTAAAGTTGTTCCGAAGGCAATGGCTTCTATTAGTCTTTCTTGAGCAAAGGTAATAGTACTTCCCTTTTTCTTTTTAGCTGTTTTTGATAGTCCTCCATTATTTATAAATATTCTTGCTCCTGGTATTTGATTTCTTTGTATTAAGATATAGTTTGCAATGGAAACTATATTTTCAGTTACTATTATTTTCTTTTTGCCAAAGTTTTTCCAAATTAATTCATCTGCATTTTCGTTTTCTTCTGTAATTACTGATAGTCGTTGTTCAATATGTTTTTTGGTATATTGAAATGTAGCGTAGGTTCCTTCGTAGTCTAGTCGATTTTGATTGTTTTGAAAGATTTTATCTAAATATCCTAGAGTATAGGATTCGTTCCACGCTGCTATAAAGTTTTTATCTTGTAATATAGGATGAGCTTTTTTATGAAGTTGATAATTTAATATTATATCAAATAATTGCCTTTTATTTGTAATACCATAATTTTCTACTAACATTTTCATTTCTTCATCTAAAAATACTAATTTTGTATGGGAAAGATGACCTTTATTATTAAAGCTTCTATCTACTCTCATATTATAATCTAGAAATGGTATATCAGAATAATTGGTATTGTGTAAGTATTTATTTACTCTTTCTTTGGTTTGTTCTTCGCTTAATACCTGAGGGCTTCTTTTTTGTTCTAATTGTGCTTGCATTTTATTTTTTTTTATTGTAATTTGTTTATTTATTTCGGCTATTTTAGATAGATAGTCTTTTCTTATTTCTTCTAATTCTTTTATGTTTAGTGTTTCTATTTTATTTTGCATGTCCTTCCCTCCTAAAAGTAGTTCTTATTTTATCATTTTTTTCTTATTTTGTAAATCACTTGTGTTTTGTCTTGAAAAAAGATATGATTGTTAGTATAATCAATATTAGAATAGATAAAGTATGAAGAGGGGACAGTTATGTTTGATAAAATTGTTTATATTAGTGATCATTCTGCTAATATACGTTTAAAAGATGCAGAACATCTTGCAGTTAATTTAATGAATTTGCACCTTATATTTGAAGATAAAGATAAAAAAGTATTAGGTGAAGTGGATGATTTGGATAAAGATATTGTTAAAGCTAGATTTTTAGGTGAGATTGTTAATGGTCGATTAATTGGTGGTACAATTCGTAAACCATCTTTAGATGCTTCTATTCGTGTTATTGATAAGTCTGAGATTCCTATGATTGTTGGAGAAGATAAAGAAGGATATATGAAATTTGGAGTTAGTCCTTTCTATAATGATTTTCCTGTATATTTAGATGTTAATAATTTTTTTAGTAATCACTTTGCTATTTTTGGTAATAGTGGTAGTGGTAAATCTTGTGGTGTATCTCGTTTATTTCAAAATATGTTTCATGATCAAAGATTATTTCCATATAAGGCTAATATTTTACTTTTTGATTCATCAGGAGAATATTATAATGCTTTTAATAATTTAAATTCTATTAATCCTAATTATCATTATCGTTTTTTTAGTACGAATGAAGTGGATGGAATTGGTGAAAAATTACGTCTTCCAATTTGGTTACTTAATGCGAGTGATTTGGCGTTGTTATTACAGGCTACTAATCATTCGCAATTACCTATTATTGAGAGAATGTTAAAGCTTGCATTGATTTTTTCTCAGAATGATATGGATGCTAATAATTATAAGAACCATTTGATAGCAAAAGCTATTATGACTATTTTATATACTAATGAAACTTCTCCTAATAAACGTAATGAAATATTTTCTATTTTGGCAAGTTGTTCTACACCTCAATTTAATTTGGAAGCTCCAGTACAAGGTATTGGATATACAAGAAAATTCCGTGAATGTTTCTTGATTGATTCTCAAGGACAGTTTTCTGAAAGTGTTTTACTTACTGAATATGTATCATCCTTTATTAAGAATGAGTATGATAACTATGAACCTAAGGGTGGAGTGTTTTATACTTTAGATACTTTGGAGAAAGCACTTAACTTTACTTTAATTAGTGAAGGCTGGCTTAGAAATGAGAATACCTATGGTGATGCTGTTACGATTAAGGTTCGTTTACATGCTTTAATTGTTGGTGAAAATGCTAAATTCTTTGATGTACCAGATTATATTTCTCTTGAAAGTTATTTGTCATCTTTACTTATTAATAATGGACGTAAATATCAATTAGTTAATTTTAACTTAGATGATGTTGATGATGATTTTGCTAAAGTTATTACGAAAATTTATTCTCGTTTGGTATTCGAGTTTGCTAAGGGATTAAAAGATAGAGCAAGTATTCCTTTTCATATTATTGTTGAAGAAGCTCATCGTTATATTCAAAATGATACAGATCGTTTCTTGATAGGGTATAATATCTTTGAGCGTATTGCTAAAGAGGGTCGTAAGTATGGTGTTATTCTTGGCCTTATTTCACAGCGACCTGTAGAACTTTCTGATACTGTTATTTCTCAGTGTTCTAATTTCTTAATTTTTAAGATGAATCACCCTACTGATGTAGATTATATACGTAAGATGGTTCCTAATATTAGTGATGAGATTGTTGAAAAACAGAAGACATTACAAGCAGGTACTTGTTTGGGATTCGGTATGGCATTTAAAATCCCATTAATTTGTAAATTACAGATGCCTGATCCTGCTCCTTGGAGTGGAAACTGTGATGTTGTTACTATTTGGAATGGTAATAATAAAGGCGTTCCTCATAATACACAAAATGTTGCTTCTATGAATTCTGAGTTCTTGTCTTCTTCTGAATTAATGAATAATCATATTTCTGAGCCTCATAGTTTTGCATCGAGTCAAAGTAAAGGTTTTGATGAAATTGTTAATTATGAACCTACTATTCAAACTACAGCTAGTAGTCAGGTTAGTCCTAGTAAACCTTTAATTCAAATTACGGATGCTCCTGTTTCTAATTCGACTAATTCAGGGATCTTTGATAACCCTCTTTCTAATCTAGGTACAGGGGAGAGTTCAGTTACATTTTCTTCAGAATCACCTATTTCTAGTTCTAATGAGAATAATTCTTTAAATTTATCAAATTCGCAGAATTCTTCTACGACTGGTTTAAATGATTCTGTACTTGGCGTAACTTCTAATGGAACTCCATTAGTGTCTATTACTCCAGATAATACATTAGAATAAACAGGGTAAACCTGTTTTTTTCATTTACTTGTCTTTCATTTTTTTGTATAATATTTGCTAGGTGATGATATGTTTGAAAGTTTAGGAGATCGTTTGCAAAATGCGATTCATAAAATTAAAGGTTATGGAAAAATTACAGAAGATAATATTTCTGATATGATGCGTGAGATTCGTTTGGCATTATTAGAAGCGGATGTTAATTATAAAGTAGTTAAAGAGTTTACTAATACAGTTAAAGAAAAAGCGCTTGGAGAAGAAGTTGCTAGTAGCATTAATCCAGGAGATTTATTTGTTAAGATTGTAAAAGATGAACTTACGGAATTACTTGGCGGGGAACAGGCTGATATTTGTTTAAAAGGTAATCCTGCTGTTTTAATGTTAGTCGGATTACAAGGTGCTGGAAAAACTACGGCTATTGGTAAACTTGCTAATTTTTTACGTAAGAAGCATGCTAAAAAACCGTTACTTGTTGCTTGTGATATTTATCGTCCTGCAGCCATTGATCAATTAAAGCAAATTGGAAAGCAACTTAATATAGAAGTTTATGAAGAAGGAAGAAATAATCCGGTTGATATTTCTCGTAATGCGATTGCCTATGCGAAGGAAAATCATTATGATTATGTATTAATTGATACAGCTGGCCGTTTACATATTGATGAAGCATTAATGGATGAGCTTGAAAATATTCGTACTGCGGTAAATCCTGATGAAATTTTACTTGTTATTGATTCTATGATGGGTCAAGATGCTATTAATGTTATTACTGGATTCCATGATAAGTTACCTCTTACTGGTGTTATTCTTACTAAGTTAGATGGTGATACTAGAGGTGGTGTTGCTTTATCTGTTCGTCATTTAACACATGTACCTATTAAGTTTGTTGGTGTTTCTGAAAAATTAGATGGTTTAGAGTCTTTTGATCCGGAACGTATGGCAGGACGTATTCTTGGTATGGGTGATATTGTTTCTTTGGTAGAGAAAGCAACAGAAGCTATTGATGAGAAGGAAGCTGAAAAGACGGCAAAGAGAATGCAACAAGGTAAGTTTGATTTGGAAGACTTTTTATCTACTATGAAACAGATGAAGAAGTTAGGGCCTTTAGAGAATCTTTTAAAATTAATTCCTGGAGCGAAAAAGATGGGACTTTCTAATGTAAAGATTGATCCAAAGCAACTTGCTCATATTGAAGCTATTGTTTTATCAATGACTCCAAAAGAAAGACGTCATCCTGAGATTATTAAAGCTAGTCGTAAGACAAGAATTGCTCAAGGAAGTGGTAGATCTGTACAAGAAGTAAATAAGTTATTGCAACAATTTGAGCAGATGAAGAAGATGATGAAGCAATTTTCTAATGGTAATATGAAGTTACCTTTTTAGGATTTTTTGCTGGGCGTTTGTCGTTTTCTAAAATTATCTCTTACATATGATAAAATATAGGAGGTAATTATAATGTTTGATCAAAATAATTTTGATTTTGATTCTACTGTTCAGGGTAATAATAATGTAGTAGATAATGATATGAATGTAGATATTAATATGAATAGTCAAATGAATGGTATGAATATGAATATGAATATGACTTCTGGTATGGGATGTCCTATTCAAGAAGGTGTTCAACAAAAATGTATTCATAAAACTATCGTTCATGAAGTTCCTCATGTGTGTCCAATTCATACTAGAATCATTAATCATCATGTGTTTAAACATACTTATCGTCCACAATATACTTGTTCTGAAGAGAATGTAGTTAGTAATGTACAATGTGGTTCTTGTTGTCAGTTTAGATAAGTTATTATTTTAAGACGAGCATATTATGATATTTTGTTATGCTCGTTTTTGTATTATTATCTATTTTTAGAAATATATTTAGAGTATGAATAGTGAGATTTTTAGATTAAATTTTGAAGATTTACTTTGGTTTCTTTTTATTGTTTTAGCTGCTTTAAATATCCGTGGAGATTATGATGAAAAAAAATATATAGAGAGTCATTGCGATTTTTATGATGAGGAAGCTAATCGTATTTTTACTTTGACGCTTACTATTACTTTTTTTATCTATTTATATTTTTTAGTTAGAAATTATCGAAAATATATGAGTGTTCCTAATTATCAAAAAGATGCTTATTTCATTCGATTGTCTGGAAGTTGTTTTTTGACGTTAGGTGTTATTTTACTTTTGACTTTTCAAAAAATAAAATAAATTCTTTGTGTCTAATTCTGTCAGGTTCCTTGATTATTTTTGTAATGTGTTTTATTCTAGTACTAGGGAGTGTGATACAAATGATTTATCCTTCTATTGATAAATTACTTAATATTGTAGATTCTAAGTACGAACTTGTTCATATTGCTGCTAGACGTAGTAAAGAAATATCAAGGACAGGGTATTTACAAATGCCAGCATCTTCATATAAGAGTAAGAAAAATATAGGAAGAGCGTTAGAAGAAATTACAGAAGGACTTATTGAGATAAAGAAGGGAGAGAAGTAGTACTTTTCTTCTTTTTTATTTTTTATTTCGTTTACTTAATTTCATAGTCTTGCTATACTGTTCTTGGGTGATAAAGTGAATATATTAAAGTATAAGAAGAAAAAGAATGGCCAGTATGAATTAATGTTGGAATCTGGAGAAGAGTTATCTTTATATGAAGATGTTATATTAAATTTTGATTTGTTATTAAAGAGGTCAATTGATGATAAAGAGCGTGATAAAATATTGAAAATGAATCAAGAATATGATGTCTATTATGTAGCTTTGCAGTCTTTAAAGAATAGATTTCGTTCAGTTAAAGATCTGAAAGAGTTACTTATCAAGAAGCAGTATCCAGAAGAATATGTGAATATGGCTATTGATAAGTTATTGAAGCAGGGATATTTAGATGATTGTAGTTTTGCGAAGGCATATATTAATCAACAAATGATAACTACTTCTAAAGGTCCTCATAAAATTGAACGAGAATTATTAGATAAGGGTGTTTCTTCTGATATTATTTACCGAGAATTAGCAGTTTTTACTAAGGAAGAGCAGATGGCTAAAATTGAAAAAATTGCTACTAGATTGATTAAGAGTAATCGTAGTCGAGGTGGTATGGTTTTAAGAAAGAAAATTATTTATGATTTGCAAAATTTAGGGTATGATGGATCTATTATTAATGAAGGATTTGCTAATGTGGAATTTTCTGATACTAAGGATATTCAAAAAAGGGAGTATGAAAAACTTTATCGAAAATTAAGTAAAAAATATTCTGGTCGGGAGTTAGAGTTTAAAATTCGAGAAAAATTGTATCAGAAAGGATTATATTATGAAGATTAAACAGCTTTTTCTAAACCATAAATTTATATTTTCTTTTTCTATTTTCTTGTTTTGTTTTACTTTGTTTTTGATGCTTTTTTTAAGAATGGATATTGATTATTTCTGGCATTTTAAGGCAGGAGAATATATGGTTCGTCATTCGATGATATTAACGCATGATGTTTTTTCTTGGAGTTTATTTTCTTATCCTTGGATTTCTCATGAATGGTTATTTGAAATTATTCTTTATTTTTTATATTTAATTTTTGGTAGATATCATTTGTTTGTTTATGTTTTTTTTATTACATTAGGACTGCTATTTTTTCTTTTTCTTAGTCAAAGAAAAGAATATTTAAAAAATTTACCTTTTGCTTTACTTTGGACAGTATTTTTTACTTTGATTTTTACAGGACTTAGTGGACGTCCACAACTTTTTAGTTTTTTGTTTTTAGCAGTTAGTAGTTATCTTGTTTTTTATTATTTTTACCATCCTAACTCTAAACGTATTTATTTTTTACCCGTTGTAAATTTACTCTGGGCTAATATTCATGGAGGTTCGTCTAATTTACCATATTTATTATGTATTTTGGCAGCGATTGCTGGATTGTTTCAATTTTCTTTTTCTAAGATAGAAGCAGAAAGAATTTCTAAAAAACAGATTTTTACTTATTTTTTAGTTGCTATTTTCTGTATGATAGCAGTTGTTATTAATCCTCATGGTATTCAGATGCTTTTTTATCCTTATCAGAATATGGCGGATAGTTTGATGCTTTCTACGATTGCAGAATGGCAACCGAGTAATTTAAATTTTATTTCTCATTATGTTTATTTTGTATTTGCTTTTGTAACATTACTTGTTATGATTGTCAGTAAGAAAAAAATAAGACTTATCGATGCTATTTTTTATTTATTCTTTTTATACTTGGGATTAAAAAGTATTCGATTTTGGTTTTTTAGTTATATTGTATGGTCTATGTTTATCTTTTATTATGTGTCTAGAAGAAAGTTAGATTCTTATTCTTGTATTTTACTTCTTACTTTTTCTTGTTTATTACTGGTTATTTTTGCTTCTTCTTTTTCTTATTCTAAAGTTCTTTCTACTAAGAGTTTGTCAGATGATGCTATTTCAGTATTAAAGAAGGAAAAACCTAAGAGGTTATTTAATTATTATGATTATGGAGCTTATTTAATTTATCAAGATATTCCGGTGTTTATCGATGGTAGAGCAGACTTATATTCTAAATATATTTATCAAGATTATCAGGATATTTCTAGACTTTCTTACCATTTTCCGGAATTAATGGATAAGTATGAGTTTGATTATTATATTGTTCCTAGAAAGAGTGGTATAGCTAGTTTTTTATTGGTTGAGGACCAGTATCAATTAATATATAAAGATAAGGAATGCTTTATATTTAAAGCAAAATAAAAAGTACCGTTTTGGTACTTTTATTTTGTAGTATTTGATGATGAAGCTTTAATTAATTGATTCATTAATTCGTCATATTGTTTTTCTAATTCATCATCATTCCATTTGATGTTATTTTCTTCTCTAATATCCATTAGTGTTTCATAATGAAGAGTAGAGTTATTATTTAATTTATTGTTTGCTAAAGTTTCTTTGATGGAATCTTTTACTTCTTTTAATTTTGGTTTTTCTTTTTGATCTACTTTTAAGATGATATGATAACCATATTGTGTTTTTACTGGTTCTTTGGTGTATTCATTGTTGTTTAGTTTTTTTACTGCATCCATAAAGTTTTCATCCATATCATCTGTATTAAAGTAGTCTAGGTCTCCACCATTTTTAGCAGTTGCTTCATCATCAGAATATTTTTTAGCAAGTTCTGCGAAGTCTTCTCCTTTATCTAGTTTTTTGATGATTTTTTCTGCTTCTTTTTTAGCTTTTTCTTCTGCTTTTTCTTTTTCTTTATCTGTTGCATCACTATCTACATCAGGTGTAATTAAGATATGGCTTGCTTTGATATCTCCTATGATATTTTTATCATAATAGTCTTGGATTTCTTTATCCGTTAGATTGTCTGCTACGTAGTCTTCTACTGCTTCATTTCTTTTATATTCTAGTCTAAGCATATCTTCTAATTCGTCTTCTGAGTTTACTCCAAAGTATTGTTGGATTACACTTTGGAATGTTGTCTCGTCACTATAATTTTCTTTTAATTGATTAATTTGCTCTTTTACGGCTTGATTTTCTTCATCATTTGATTCATATTTTTCATCAAACAATTGATGATCAATCATATCTACTAATTTAGAAATATTTGATTTTTTTATTTCATTATAGTAGTCAGTTGCTGTTATTTTTATTCCTTTTAGGGAAACAGCTGTTTTGTTATCATCTAGTTCTGCTTTTTTTCCGCAACCTGTTACTGTTAGTACTAAGGCACTTATAAGGCAGATACTAATTCCTAATTTTTTCTTCATATAATTCCTCCTAATTCATGAATATCATAGCAAAAAAAACAATTTCATGCAATAAATATGCAGATATAATCACATAAATTTTCTTTTACCATAAAATATCATGAAAGCATAAAAAAAGGAGGAAAAGATATGAGTAATTATATTTCATCTTCAGCAATTGTATTAGTTTTGTTCATTCTTTTAATAATTATCTTAGGTGCTTATATTTAAGGAGGTGTTTTAATGTCTTGTCCTGAGAATACTACTTGTCCAAAAAGAAATAATAGTTTTGTTATTATTATCGTGTTATATATCTTATTAGCTATTATTTTAGGCGGTACGATGTGTTATTAATTAAAGGTAAGAATTTAATTCTTATCTTTTTGTTTGATTTTTTTTATTTGGTTCATACTATTACTGGTGATTTTATGTACTATTATTTAAATTTATTTTTTCTTAGTTCTTTTTTAGGATTTGTTTTGGAAACTTCTTTAAAGACGTTTTTCTTTCCTGATATGAATAATGGAATATTGTTTGGTCCGTGGATTCCTGTCTATGGATTTGGAGCAGTGATTGTTGTGATTGTTAGTAGAAATATTTTTCATAGATTGCATTGTTCTAAATTATGGAAGACGGTTATTTTATTTTTTTCGGTAGTAATTTTACTTTCTTTGTTAGAGTTATTAGGTGGTGTTATTATCGAAAAATTATTTCATAAAGTGTTTTGGGATTATCGTGATCAGAAATTTAATTTTGGCCCTTATATTTCTTTAGGTATGAGTTTATTATGGGGTGTTTTTTCTATTGTTTATGTTTATGTTATTTTACCGATTGAGAAAAAGATTACAAAAAAAATACCAAAATGGGTAACTATTTTGGCACTTTGTCTTATTATAAGCGATGCTGTTCTTACTTATTTTTTAACTTAGTTTGTTATAGATTTCTTCTACATCTTTTATATTTTCTTTATTGTATTTGAATTCAAATTCTTCATTTTCATATTGCGGTATGAGATGAATGTGATAATGATTTACATCTTTTCCTATTTGGCAGATAGAAAGTCCTGTAATTTTTAATTTTTCTTCTAATAATGGATAGATTTTTGTTTTTATGATGTGATACATTTCTTTTATTAATTCATCTGGTGTATCTAGAAAGTTTTTATAATGTTTTTTTGGTATTAATAATACATGTCCATTACTTACTGGATTTACATCTAAGAAAGCTTTCATTTTATCATCTTCATAGATAGTGTAAGATGGTATTTCTCCTTTGATTATTTTACAAAAAATACAATCATTCATAATTAATTTTCTCCTTTCGTATATTGATAAGTAATATTATTTATTTTTATAATATCACTATCATTATTATTTATTATATCACTAATTATTTGATATAAAGAATTTATTTCTAATGTACTTTGAGTTAGATTATTTATTTTTAATTTTGTATTATCTTCTTTATTATTAATTGTTATGGAATATTCATTTGGTATTATATTTAGTTTTTTTAATTTGGTGTCAATTTTTATCATTTTATTTGTGATTTCTTCTGGTATTAGTTTTGCTTTTATATCAAAACTAATATTATATAGATTAGATGAGTTTATATTGTCATTTTTAATTAGTTTTTGTTGTAGTGTTTTTGAATATTTATCTAGGGTTAGAGGAAAGGTAATGGTTACTTTTTTGTTTAGATTGTTTTTTATTTCTTTTTCTAACTCTTTTTCTAGACTAGTTATTAATGTCTTTCCTTGTTTATAATCTTTTGTATAGGTATCTGTTATTTTTTTATTTTGATAATAGATAGTAAAATATAAGTTCTTATTTTCTTTATTTGTTACTTTTGCCTTATATATTTGATTTTTATACGATATTTTACCAATTTTTAGATTATTATTTTCTTTTTTATATTCTTCTTTTAGATAGGCTTCAAATTTTTCTTTGATTCTATCTGTAAAAAAGGGAGCTAATTTTTCTGTTGTTACAATTGTTCCAAATATTATAAAAGTAATTAAAAATAGAATAGTCATTTCTAACATTAATTTTTTATCTTGTCTCATATTATCACCAAATTTATTGTATCTTTTTATTTAAAAAATTGCAATTTTATTTATAAAAAAACGAGTGATTATAGTTGTTTTTCTTTAGGTTATGTGATATTATTGTATGTGAAAGTATATGATAGGTGGTGTGTGTCGATGCAAGGGGAAAAACATGTTGAAAAAAAGAAAGGAATAGTTACTTATAAGGGACAAGCAGAGATTTACTGTGATTATATGGAAGTTACTAATTCTGATGGAAGTAAAGTTTGTTATTACTTTTTTAATGATAAAAATTTAGATAATGGTTGCTATATTGTATCCCCTATCTTAAAAGAAGTTATTGATCCTGATATTCCAAAAACTTCTCTTGGCGTGATAAATAATCAGGGAGATGTCGTTATTCCTTTTGAAAATAAATCTATCAAAATTGTTGAAGATAAGTATTTGCTAGTAGTTAGAAACGAAGCTCGTACTAAGAGTGTTATTGATGCTGTTTCATCTCGTAATGATCCTACAGCTGGTACTAAAATGGTTAATGCTAATGCTTCTATAAAAGATAAATTAAATAGAGTAATGAGTGGTCAGGGAGAAGTTAAGTTCATTTTAAATGATTTGTTATCCGAAGGTACTGTATATTCATTTGATAAAGATGGTGTTCATGATATGTTTGATGGACAATGGTTTAGCTTTATTGGAATGACTCCTAATGCTTTTTACTGCAGTACTAATGTTCCTGATAGCCAAATTATCGAAGTTCCTAAAAATGCTCCTGTTAAAAGTTATAATTTAATTGATGCTGCTCCTGTTGTGGAGCCTGATTCTGTTTCTCAACAAGCAAATATTGATGTTTCTAATGTTTCTGTTTCTAAAAAGGAAATTGATTCTGCGTTAGAATCTTCTGCAAAACCTTTCGAAATATCTAGTGCTTCTAAGGAAAAAGATGATACACCAGAAGATAAATCTAGTAGTTTTGTTGCCGATAGTAAAAATGTTATACCTACAATTTCTTCTACTTCTATTTTTAATCAGTCTAAAAATGACAGTCAACCTGAGGAAGTGCTTTCTAAACCAATAGTAAGTGTTCCTACGGTAGAGTTACCAGAAGTTCAACCTGATTCTATCTTTTCATCTAAACCTGATAAAATAGATGATACTTTTTCTGGTGATTCTTTGACTTCTATTCCAAAAAGTGAAAGTAAAGAAGAGTCTTTTGGTGATGTGATTTCAGCAGTTACTGATCTTGTACAAAAAAATACTAAGCAACAACAAGAATTAAATAAAAAAGATTCTACTATTTTATCTTTACAAGAAAAACTTCGTAACGTTACTGATCAAACAAAAAAAATTACTACTTTGCAAAAAGAAAATGAACAATTATCTAAGATGAATCAGCAATTACAGCAAAGAGTTAATCAGTTAGAGGAAGGGTATAGACAAGTTCGTGATGCATTGAATGTTTCTTCTTCTTATGGTGAGGTTCAAAGTTATAAAAAGGTTGCATAATGTATTAATGCCTTAATTGAGTATTGTGTTCAATTAGGGCTTTTATTTTGTTATATAAATTGTATTTTTTAAGGCAAATTGCGTTGTTAACTTCTTAAAATTTTCATACAATATTATGAATATAATAAGGAGGAATCAGTATGCGTAATGATTTTCCGATACTTTGTAATCAAAAAATGATTTATTTTGATAATGCTGCTACTACATTAAAACCAGAAAGAGTTATTCAAGCAATGAATGATTATTTAAATTATTATACTGCTAATATTCATCGTGGCCTTTATACTAATGCCATTGTTACTGATTATTTATATGATGCTACTAGAGATGTAGTAAAAGATTTTATTCATTGTAAAAGTCCTAGAGAAGTTGTTTTTACTTCTGGTACTACACATTCAATTAATTTAGTTGTTTTTGGCTATATGAAATATCATTTACAGGCTGGTGATGAGGTGCTATTATCTAAGGCTGAACATGCTTCTAATGTTTTGCCTTGGCTTAGATTGGCTGAAGAGATTGGTATTGTTATTCGTTATATTCCGTTAAGAGATGATTATTCTTTAGCTTATGATGATGTGGTTTTTTCCATTACGGAAAAGACCAAAGTTATTTCTTTAGCACATGTTACTAATGTGATTGGTGATTGTCGTGATATTAGTCGTATCGGCAGATTATGTGCTTCCCGGGGAATTTTATTTCATGTAGATGGTGCGCAGAGTGTTCCTCATATGAAAGTTGATTTTCAAGCCTCACACATTGATTTCTTAAGCTTTTCTGGTCATAAGATGTGTGGACCTACAGGTGTAGGTGTTTTAGTTGTAAAAGAAGAGTTACTCAAAGAGATGATTCCTGTTTTTTATGGTGGCGGTATGAATCTTTCTTTTGATAGTACTGGAAAGTATCAATTAGTAGATTATCCTAGTTTATTTGAAGCGGGTACTCCTCCTATTTTGGAGGTTCTGGGATTAAAGAGTGCAATCGAATATTTAATGGACATTGGTATGGAAAAAATACAGCAATATGAAAGTAATTTAAAGCAGTATTTACTTTCAGAGTTAGAGACAATTTCTGATGTTGTTTTATATAATCAAGATTCTAGTAGTGGTATTTTGGTTTTTAATATTCAAGGTGTTTCTAGCGTAGATGTTAGTAAATATTTGAATTGTTATCATATATGTGTTAGGGCAGGTAGTCATTGTAGTAAAATGTTAAAAGAAAATATGGATATTTCTTCTACGGTTCGAGTTAGTTTATATTTTTATAATACAAAAGAAGAAATTGATTATTTTATCTCTGTTCTTCGTCAATGCAGAAAAGTTTTTCAGACTGTTTAAAGTTGAATAATTAGTATAGTTTTATATTAAAAAAAAGAAAATTTAATAATGGTTTTCTTTTTTTTGCGTTGATATGTAGAGACTTTTTTTTATTTGTTTGTTTGTCTTTTTCTTTTCTTTTTTTTATGATGGTTTTGAAAGGAGGTGAGATATGTTAAATCAGGTGGTTTTGGTAGGGCGAATTGTATATGAGTTAGAATTAAAAAAGAATGATTCTGGTAAAAAATATTTATCTTTTCTGCTGGCAATTCCTAGAAGTTTTAAAAATATAGAGGGTACTTATGATACGGATTTTATTCGATGTATTGTTTGGGATAATGTTGCGTTAAATACTAGTGAATATTGTAAGAAAGGAGATATTGTCGGATTAAAGGGTCGTTTACAATCTAGGTTGATTGAGCGAGATGAAAAAAAAGAAAATATTATGGAGGTGATAGGAGAAAAGGTTACTTTTTTAACTTCTTCTAAAGAAAAGGAAGAGAAAAATTAAATTTTTTCTTTTCTTTTTTGTTTTTATTGAAGTATTAAAATACTAGATTTCATATGTTTTTTTTGGTATGATAATAGTATTAAGGTAGGGATGATTATGGAAATAAAGCGTTTTGAAGATAAATATCTTGCTTCTTTAAATGTTTTGTTGGAAGAAGCATTTCATGTTTCTAAAAAAGGAAATACTTCTTCTTGTGATATAGAGTTGATTGCTGTTATTTCAGAAGAAGTTGTAGGACACTTATTACTTCGACTTTGTAATGATCCTGTTCGTAACCAGAAGTTTTATTTTGTAGAGTATGTTTGTGTTAAGAGTGCTTATAAGAATCAAGGTATTGCTAGTGAGATGTTTGACTATGTTTTTCAATTATGTAAGACAAATCATATTTCGTATTTGGAGTTAACTTCTAATCCTTCTAGAGTTGCTGCTCATCATTTATATCATAAGTTAGGATTTCAAATTCGTGAGACTACTGTATTTCGAAAGGAGATTTTATGATAGTTGATATTATTAATAAGAAAAGATTGGGACAAGAATTAAGTTATCATGAGTTAGATGTTTTTTTTAACGGGTATTTAGATGGTATCGTTAAAGATTATCAAATGTCTAGTTTACTTATGGCTATTTGTATACAAGGAATGAGTGATGAAGAGATTTTTTCTTTAACAAAAATTTTTATTGATAGTGGTGATACGCTAGATTTAAGTTTTGTTCCTGGTATTACCGTTGATAAACATTCTACTGGAGGAATTGGGGATAAGACTACTTTGATTATTGCACCTATTGTGGCTAGTCTTGGTATTCCTGTTTTAAAAATGAGTGGTAGAGGCTTAGGTTATACTGGTGGTACGATTGATAAATTGGAAAGTATACCAGGATTTCGTATTGATTTATCTGATGAGGAAGTAATGCACCAGGTGGAAGATATTGGTATTGTTATTACTGGTCAAACTGCTAGTCTTGCTCCTATGGATAAAAAGATTTATGCTTTGCGTGATGTTACTGGAACTGTTTCTTCTATTCCTTTGATTGCTTCTAGTATTATGAGTAAAAAAATAGCAGCAGGTGCTGATAAGATATTGATTGATATTAAGGTTGGTAATGGAGCTTTGTTACAGACGAGGGAAGATGCTGAAAAGTTAAGTGAGCTAGTAATTAAGATTGGTAAAATTTATCAAAAAGAAGTTCGAACAATTATTAGTGATATGAATGTTCCGTTGGGATATTGTATTGGAAATAGTTTGGAGGTTCTGGAAGCTATTAAAATTTTACAGGGAACAGAGCAAAATAATAATTTGACAAAGTTATGTTTAGAACTTGCTAGTGAAATGGTTTGTATGTCGAAAGGCGTTTCTAAGCAGGATGCGATTGATATGGTTTTAGAGGCTATTCGGTCTGGTATTGCCTATCAGAAGTTTTTAGAATTGGTGAAAGTACAACATGGAAAGATTGATTTACTTTCTACTAGTAAAAAAGTTAAGACGATTAAGGCTTTTCGTTCTGGTGTTATAGATGATATTTCTGCTATTGAACTTGGAAAATTATCGGTATCTTTAGGTGCTGGTCGTAGGACGATGGATGATAGCATTGATTATGGTGTTGGTATTGAATTATTGAAACAAGTCGGTGATTCTGTTAAAAAGGGAGAGGCATTACTTAAAATTTATTACCAGAAAACTCCTACTTTACCTAACTTTGAACATATTTTTTTAATAAAATAAAAAAAAAGATTGAAAAACAAAAAACTATGTTATAATAATAATATGAAGGCGGTGTATTATGGAGAAAATTTATATGAATAATAATGACAAAAAGCAAGCAAAATATCAAGAAGTTTTTAAATCACAATTATCTAAAAAATTATCTATAGTGATGGTATTGGTTTCATTTTTCTCATTTTTAATGATTGGAATTAATAATGTTTCCTATGCTGCACCTGTAGAAATCCCTAGTTCGGATTTGGGAAAGAGTATTGTTACTCAAACGTCTAATGTACAGGTTTTTGGTTCTGCTAGTCCAGCTTTTTCTGTACAGATGTATTACACTACAGTTGGTGGTAAAACTCTTCCTATTTTCTGTTTAGAACGAGATGTTGATTTTGTTCCTGGTACAACATTGAATAAATCAGAAAGTATTACTGATCAAGGATTACTATATGTTATGGCTAATTCTTTCCCTCATTATAAGTTTAAAGATAGTACAGGTAAAGAATTTCCAGATGAAGTTCAAACTTGGATTACACAAGCTGCTATTTGGGAATATTTAAATGGTTCTAATTTAAATGTTAGTAATGATAAACATAATTTGGAGCAAATGAAATTAATTAGAGAAATTTATTATGGCGATAGTCCTAATACTAAATATTGTGATGTTGATGGATGTTATTCCTCAGAAACACAAGTTGATGCTACTGAGACTTTCTATCAAAAATACATTGCAGATTTGGTTACTAATGCAAAACAAGCAAATACTTCTGTTAACGGAATTATGCAAATGAGTAAAGAAAATGATGAAATTTCTATTACTTCTGATGAAAAGTATTATCAAACTTCATTAATTACAGTTTCTAATACAGCACCAAATAATATTACGGAATTTACTGTTTCTATTGAAGCTGCTCCAGCAGGTACGATTTTGGTTGATGAAAATGGTCAAGAAGTGAAAGATGCAAAGAATTTGTCTAAATTTTATGTTAGAATTCCTGTTGATAAGGTTACAGAAGATAATAAGACAGTTCGTTTGAAAACGGTTGGAACATTTAGAGGATATGCTGGTGATTATTATCGTGCTGAAGGTGCACAAACTGTTAGTACTGTATATACTACTGATGTACCAAATGATACTGGTTTAGAGTTTACTATTAATTATACTCCTGAAGTACCTTCTACAGGTATGAATATGGCACAGTCAATTTACTTTGTTGGACTTATTGTATTGTTGTGCGGAGTAGGTATTATTTATGCAAATGCCAAACCAAAAATTAACAAACAATAATTTTAAGCATATTCGAAAGAGTCAGTTATTATTTATCGGCTCTTTCCTTGTGTTTATAGGAATAATTACTTTATCTTATAATCATTTAGTTTTTTTAAAAGATCAAGTGTTTGCTAATATGAAAATTGCAATATTAGATTTGGAAAATGTTCCTAATAATGAGCTTCCAAATGAAGTTGATATACCTGATGTAGAAAATATATCTGATGGGACGACTTATCAACAAAACGAAAAAGAAATTGAAATAGATTATAGTAGATATGCTGGAGTTTTAGAAATTCCTAAGATAAGTTTAAAAAGAGGTTTTTATAATACTGATTCTAAATATAATAATATTGAACATAATGTATCAATGATAGCTGGTTCTTCTATGCCAGACGTTCCAAATGGAAATTTGATGTTAATGGCCCATTCTGGGGATGCTTATATTTCGTTTTTTGCTTATTTGTATCGGTTAAAAGTAGGGGATAGTGCTTATGTTACTTATCAGGGTAATAGATATAAATATCAAATCGTTAACATTTATACGGTTCCTAAAACTGGTAAAGTAGCAGTTTATCGAAATTATAATAAAACTACATTAACTCTCATTACTTGTACAAAGAATGATGATACCACCCAGACTATTTATATTGCTGAATTAGTATCTTAATAGGAGGTGTGGTCTATGGAGTTAAGTTTATTTGATAAGATGAAAATAATTGTTGAATTATTATTTTCATCTTTTATGTTTATAGAACTTTTTTTGCTATTCCTTCTGCTATTTTTATTAGTTATTATTAATATGAAAGCTAAAACTAAAGCTTTGCCTGTTTTTTTAACTGTAATTTTTATATTTTCTATTTTAGGTTTTATTATTTATCATTTTTCATATGTAAGCATGTGTGTAGATACTTTAATTATGAAGATTATGGATTATTATTATTTTCCATCTACTGTTGTTTTTTTCTTCTTATTTGTCTTTGCAATTTTAATATTTATTTATACTTTGTTTAGTAAAAAATTGCTTTTATGGAAAAAGATAGTTAATTATGGTATTATGACTATTATCTTTTTGTTTTTTTCTATGTTTGTAGGAAGTGCTGGCTTAAATCATATCGATTTAGCTGATACTGTTTCTTTGTATCAAAATAATCAAATTTTGTCTATTGTTCAGGTTAGTAATTTAATGTTTCTATGTTGGTTAGTTATTACTTCTTTTTATCATTTGTATATGTTTTTTAAACGAAAATTTGATAATGAAAAGAGTTGAAAATTATTGATTCTCAACTCTTTTTTTTTGCTAGATATTCTTCTAATGTTAAATTGTTGTTGTGGATTGTTTTTGCTACATCTTTTCCTACATAACGATAATGCCATGATTCATACTGATATCCTGTAATATTTGTTTTATCTTTTGGGAACCTTAAAATAAAACCATATTTATAAGCATTTTCTTGCATCCAGCTAAATTCTTTTGTTTCTTCAAAGGATGTATATGGTACTATTCCGTTATATACATCTACTGCTAACCCTGTTTGGTGTTCTGAGTATCCTGCTCTGGCTGAATAGGTATCTGCTGCCTCTTTTCCATCTGTTTTAACATAATTATTATATAAGTTCACTTGATAGTTATAGCTTCGATAACTAGACATTGCTAGTATGGTCATACCATCATTTTTAGCATTTTGTGATAAGTTTTCAAATGCTTCTTTTGCTTCTTTTACCAATTGCATTCCACTTCTTGCATAGTTTGTATTTAATGATTCTAAATTTTGAGGAATGTAGTCTTCTGTTACATAATTATATTTATTTACTAGAATTAGGTTTGTATTTAGATTATTTGATGGTTTTGTGTTTGTGTAATAGGGATTATCGATTCCAATGTTTACTTGTGTAATAATGTCTTCTAGTGATAGTGATTTATTCTCTTTTTGATATTCTACATATCTTTTTTTATTCTCTTTTCTATAATAAGATATTTTTTTCATTTTGTTTACTAATTTTTCTTCTTTCGTTATCTCTTTTTTTACTGTTGCTTTTGGAAATACCGATAATATTCCTATTCCTGTTATTAGAAGTATTATTATTATCAATACTAATTTTGGGGCTTTTTTTAATTTTCTTCTCTTCATATTATCACCTAAATTCACTATATCATTCTTTTTTTGAATTATGTATATTTTTTTTATTTTTTACATAAAAAATAATGGAGGTATTTATGAAGAAGGTTTTATTTATTTTTTTCTGTATTTTGTGTTTATCTATGTTATTTCCTTTTTCTGTTTATGCAGAAGAAGCAAATGAGACTGAGCTTATTCCTGGAGCGGTTAGTGGTGTATTAATGGAAGCAAACAGTGGAGAAATTGTTTTTCAAAAAGAAATGGATAAAGAAGTTAGTGTTGCTTCTATGACTAAGATGGTTGCTCAAATATTAATTTTAGATGCTATTAGAGATGAGAAAATAAGTTGGGATAATGTTGTTACTGTTAGTCAAAATGCCGCTGATATGGGTGGTTCACAAATTTATTTAAGTTTAGGTGAGAAAATTAGTATTCGTGACTTAATGAAAGGAATTTCTATGGCTAGTGCTAATGATGCTACTGTTCAGATGGCAGAAGTGATTGCTGGGAGTGAGGATGCTTTTGTTAAGTTAATGAATGAGAAAGTTCAGGATTTGGGATTAAAGCATACAGTGTTTAAAAACTGTACTGGTCTTGATGAAGAGGGACATTATTCTAGTGCTTATGATATGGCAATGATTGCTAGAGAACTAGTTGTTAATTATCCGGAAATTTTAGAGTTTTCTTCCGTATATGAAGATTATTTAAGAGAAAATACAGAAAATAAATTTTGGCTTGTTAATACAAATAAATTAGTGCGTTTTTATGAAGGTGCTGATGGACTAAAGACAGGACATACGGATGCTGCTAAATATTGTTTAGCTGCTACTGCTAAAAAAGATAATCTTCGTTTTATTGCTATCGTTTTAGGAGAAGAGAATAGTAAAGTTAGAAATCAAGAGGTTATGAGTCTTCTCGATTATGGATTTAACCATTATCAGATGAATTTGATTAAGTCTAAAGATGAGATTTTAAAAAAGATTCCTGTTGATAAAGCAACTAAAACAGAAATTTCTTTAGTTCCTGTTCATGACATTGGTGTTTTATCTAAAAAATCTGATAGTACTAGAAAGTATGCTTATGATATCAAAGTAAAATCTTTTAAGTTTCCTATTAAAAACGGAGATATTGTTGGGAAAGTAATAGTGAAAGATAAGGATTCAAAGAAAAATATTACAAGTGTTGACTTAACTGTTTTAGATGATATAGATTCCCTTTCTTTTATTCAATTGTTTTATAAAGGATTTAAAGATATGTTTTCTGGAGAATATACTTTTTCATTTGTTAAATAAGACTCGTTGACTATTCGTATTAAAATGTGTATAATTTCTATAGGAAAATGAGAAGGTTTTATACCTTTTTCTTTCTTGTGGTTTTATAGAAGGAGTTTTTTTATGGATAGTGATAAACAAAAAAATATAAATAATAGAAGAAGTAATTATAAAAATTCTAATAAGAGTTATCAACAAACTAATCATCATAAACGAGCTTATTCTGCTAGTCAGACTGCACATCGAAGACGTTCTTCTAATCCACATTATTCTGGATTGGAATCAGATGAGATGAAATTTTCTGATGAGTTAGATACTAGTTTTGTAGAGAAAAGAAAAAAGAACAAAGATAAGATTATACGTGATTTAGATATTTCTTATGAAAAGGGCAATAGACCTAAGAAGAGTAAGCCTAAAGTTATTTTTAAGATTATTTTTATTATATTATTATTAATTATTGCTGTTTTATGTACGGGTCTTTATTTTACTTATATCTCTCCTAAAGTAGTAGAAAAAACTGTTACTAAGGAAGTTGTAGTTATGGATGATAACTATTTATTTTTAGGAGATTCTATTACTTATTTATATGATTTAGATAAATATTATAAGGGCTTACCTGTTGTTAATAGCGGGGTTAATGGTAATGATGTAGAAGATATTATGAATGATATTGAAAAGCGAGTTTATCAATATAATCCATCTAAGGTATTTTTGTTGATTGGAACTAATGATATTGATCATGGTGATTCACTGGAAGAAGTAGTGGAGCATATTGAAGAACTTTTGTTAGAAATTCATAAAAACCGTCCTTATGCAGAACTTTATTTAGAGTCTATTTATCCTGTTTTAGAAGGAGAAAAAGTGGTTAATATACGTACTAATGAAGAGATTATGGCAATTAATCAGGAATTAAAGAGTTTTTGTAAAAAGAAAAAGTTTACTTATATAGATATGTTTTCTTTACTTGTAGATTCTTCTACAGATGAAGTAAAAATTAAAGATGAATATACGAAAGACGGGTTACATTTATCGGATAAGGGATATGAAGTTGTTACAAAAGAAATTAAAAAGTATTTAAAATAATACTTTTTTCTTTTGCATGGTATAATAAATAATAGGAGGGATGATATGCATAATAAAGTGGTTATTGTCGGATGTGGAAATGTTGGTATGAGTTATGCTTATGCTTTGTTAAATCAAGGAAGTAATGTTGATGAGTTAGTTTTAATTGATATTAATCAAAAAAGAGTGTTAGGAGAGGTTATGGACTTAAATCATTGTCTAGCGTTTGCTCCTTCGAATATGGCTATTCATGCAGGTAGTTATGAAGATTGTCGTGATGCAAAACTTGTGGTGATTACGGCTGGTGCTACTCAAGTTAACGGTGAGACTAGAATGGATCTTATTTATAAAAATAGTGCTATTTTTAAATCTATTATTTCTCAGATTGTAGATAGCGGGTTTAAGGGTATTTTTTTAGTTGCTAGTAATCCCGTTGATGTGATGACTTATCTTACTTGGAAGTATTCTGGCTTTTCTTCTCATCGTGTTTTAGGTAGTGGAACTAGTTTGGATAGTTCACGCCTTCGCTATTTAATTGGAAAAAAATTAGGAATTGGTCCTAAAAATATTCATGCTTATGTGATTGGAGAACATGGGGATAGCGAGTTTGTTCCTTGGCAACATGCAACAGTTGGCCTACAAAATATTAATCAATTTTTATCAGAGAATGATAAAAGAGATATTGCTGAAGAAGTAAAAAATGCAGGGTATAAAATTATTGATTATAAAGGTTCTACTTATTATGGTATTGGTATGTGTTTAGTTTATATTACAAATGCTATTTTAGGCAATGAAAATACAATTATTACAGTTTCTACTTATGATAGAGAAAATGATGTGTTTATCGGCCTTCCTACTATTGTTAATAAAAATGGTGCTAAAGGTAGAGTCTATGTAGACTTAACAGAAGAAGAAGCTAAAAAATTACAAGACAGTATTGCTATTGTAAAGGATGCTATTCAAAAAGTAATATAGTTATCATATTTGATTTTTTCTTTCATATATTATTGATATAGAAAGAGAGGAATTTATAATTATGGAAACATTAAAAGTAAGTAGTAAATCTAATCCTAATAGTGTTGCTGGAGCACTTGCTAATGTTTTTCGAGAAAAAGGAAATGTAGAAATTCAAGCAATTGGTGCTGGAGCACTTAATCAAGCTATTAAAGCGGTTGCTATTGCAAGAGGTTTTGTCGCTCCATCAGGAAAAAATCTGGTATGTATTCCTGCCTTTCAAGATATTGCTATCGATGGTGAGGAGCGTACTGCAATTAAGTTAATTATAGAGGCCAAATAGGTCTTTTTTTTTATTTTATATCGTGGTAAACTTAATATAGATAGGAAGGTGTTTTTATGTTTTGTCCTCGTTGTGGTGCTGAAATGAAACTTGAACAAAGATATTGTATGAAATGTGGAGCTTTAAATTATGAACATCCTGATAATCAGAAAATGAAAAATTATATTACTCCAGAAGAGTTTGAACAAGCTAATAAAGACTATAATGATGCTAGTAAACATGAAGTAGATACTGTTGAATTTGCAGGTAGAACTTATGAAACTAAAACTAAAAAGAAGAAAGGATATATAGATGCAAGATCTGCTATCTTATTGCTCTTACTTATTACAATCATTTTAGGATTATTGGCATATTTTTGGTTAAATTATTCTATTAGTTTTATTTTAGCTATTTGTGTTATTTATTTTCTTTTATCTTTTTATGTTATCGTTAGTTCATTAATTTATATGAAAGGTGGTTATTCTGGTTTTGTACCTATCGTTCCTTTTTATAGTCAATATGCTTATTATGATATTGCTGTTGGTAACGGTTGGAAATTTCTATTTTTATTTATTCCTATATTTGGTTTCTTTTATGGAATGTATGCAAATTATCGTTTAGGGAAAGTGTTTAATAAAAATGGTTGGCTTACTTTATTTTTCCCAATTATTATGTTACCAATCATTGCCCTTAGTGATAAAGCAGTTTATCAAGGTAAAGGAAAACAATATACTAAGTTTGTTGCTAGTGAGAAAAGGAGAAATGTTCAATTACCTGCTTTTGTTTACTCGATTATTTTCTTTCTTATCTTTGTGGGATTATCTTATACTCCTTTAGCTTCTTCGGGTAAACAATATTTTTATATTTTTGATGTTAAGTTGTTGGTTAATCAAGTAAATCAAAATATCATTGATGGGTTTTATTTATGTGAAGATCCTTCTGCAGATAAAAATGGTTGCTATGTAAAATTTTCTAATGCTAGTGATTTAACAGATTATCCTTTTATTCCGATTCGTTCTTCTCTTAATGGCAAAAAATTACAAGGTTATATTAAAGCTGTACGTAAGAAGGAAGATTATACTTATTATGTAAGTATTACTGATGGGGAAAATGGCTTTCAAAATAAAAATGTGAATAATTTAACTATTCAATCCTTAGATAAAGTTAATAAAATAAAATTGTCTAAAGATGCCCCACTTTATAAAAAAAGTTGATATTTTTTAGAAAAAGTAATATACTAATAACAAATCGATAATTAGAACTAATAATAAGAACCTTTAATGATAGAGAATTCGTGGCTGGTGAAAACGATATTAAAGACTTATTTATCTACTCTATAGATGAATTTTTCCGGAGAAGTCCGTTACACTTTTAAGTAAAAGAAAGGATGGTACCGTGCTTTGCACTCCTTGTACTGTTCTTTTTTTCTTTTTAGGAGATGATATGATGATTGATTTACATTATGATTTGTTGTCGATTTTGTATTATTGCTATAAGAAAAATGATTTTAGCTACATCAAAACGATTCAGGATTATTATAGAAATAATCAAGTGCGTGGTGTGGTTGCTAATCTTTATTTTATGAGTGATGAGGAAATGAAGCAAGAAATGAAAGAGTTTTATGAACCAGTTAATGTAGTGTCTTGGTTTCGTACCGCAACGGAATTGTTTCAAAAGTATTTTCCTAATTTAGATGTTATTTATAGTATTGAAGGTTGTGATTATATTGAAGGACCAGAAGAGTTAGAGGAACTTTATAAACTTGGTCTTCGTAATATTTTGTTAGTATGGAATAATAAGAATCGTTATGGCTCTGGTATTCGTGGAGATTCTCACTTGACGGAGCAAGGTAGAATATTCCTTCGTAAAGCTATTGATTTAGGTATTTCTATTGATTTATCTCATATGAATGAAAAAACATTCTTTGATACTGTGGAATTATTACAGGAAGAGAAAAAGAAGGGTAAGCAGGTTAGAGTTATTGTTAGTCATTCTAATTGTTATGATTTATATCCTAATCTTAGGAATTTAACGGATCAACAGTTACTGTCTATTAAGGAATTTTCTCCGGTTATAGGACTTGTTTCTTATGGACCATTTGTCTCCTCGGATAAGGATAGAGATGTTTTACGTAAAAAGTATGTTGAACATGTTATGCATGTAAAAGAGTTACTTGGAATTACTTCTATTGGTGTTAGTACTGATGATATGTGTTTTGCCTCCGTATTGTTTGGTGATACATATGATAGTCCAGTTTTTGATTATCAAGAGGTTACAAAGCAGATGAAGGAGTTGTTTCAGGGTAGTTTTACTGATTTAGAAATAGAAAAAATATTATATGAAAATAGTTATAATAAATTATTTAGAAGAGAGGTATAGATATGATAGATATTAAATTAATTAGAGAAAATAAAGATTTAGTAAAGGAAAATATTAAGAAAAAGTTTCAAGATGAAAAACTTCCTTTGGTAGATGAAGTTTATGAGATGGATAAAAGAGTACGTGAAGTACAGGTAAAAGCTGATGGATTAAAAGCTGATAAAAATAAAATGAGTAGTGAAATTGGTAAACTTATGAAAGAAGGAAAAAAGGATGAGGCTGAAGAAGTAAAGCAAAAGATTGCTTCTATGGCAGATGAAATTAAAACCTTAGAGGAAGAACAAGAAAAACTTTCTCATGATATTAAGGATCGAATGATGGTGATTCCTCAAATTATGGATCCTTCTGTTCCTATTGGAAAAGATGATAGTGAGAATGTGGAAGTACAAAGATTTGGGGAACCGGTAGTACCTGATTATGAAATTCCATATCACGCTGATATTATTGAAAGACTTCATGGTATGGATAAAGATGCTGCTGGTAGAACTAGTGGACAAGGATTTTATTATTTACTTGGAGATATTGCTCGTTTACATGAGGCAATGCTTGCTTATGCTCGTGACTTTATGATTGATGCTGGATTTACCTATGCTATTCCACCATTTATGATTCATAGCGATGTTGTGACTGGTGTTATGTCTTTTCCTGAGATGGAAGCTATGATGTATAAGATTGAAGGAGAAGATTTATACTTAATCGGAACCAGTGAGCATTCTATGATTGGTAAGTTTAAAGATCAAATTATTAAAGATAGTGAACTTCCTATTCATATGACAAGTTATTCTCCATGCTTCCGTAAAGAGGGAGGTTCTCATGGATTGGAAGAAAGAGGACTTTATCGTGTTCATCAATTTGAAAAACAAGAGATGATTGTTATTTGTGAGCCTGAAGAGTCAATGGACTGGTATGAGAAGATGTGGAAGTTAACAGTTGATTTCTTTAGAAGTTTAGATATTCCAGTTAGACAACTTGAATGTTGTAGTGGAGATTTAGCTGATTTAAAAGTAAAATCTTGTGATGTTGAAGCTTGGAGTCCAAGACAGAAAAAATATTTTGAAGTTGGAAGTTGCTCTAACTTAGGAGATGCTCAAGCTAGACGTTTAGGAATTCGTAAAAAAGGAGAAAAGGGAACATATTTCCTACATACTTTAAATAATACTGTTGTTGCAACTCCTAGAGGATTAATTGCATTAATTGAGAATAACTATCAAGAAGATGGAAGTATTAAAATTCCTAAAGCATTGCAACCATACATGGGAGGAAAAGAAGTTATTAAAGCAGATTAAAGAAATAGTGTATATTTCTTTTTTCTTTGGATATCCTATTTAATGGTGATAGAATGGAAGAAGATAAAAGATGTGAAGTGGTAGGTCGTGAGTCGGCTATGAAGAATATTCATATTGATAGCAACTCTAAGGAAGGTAAATTACTTGTTGAAGTTGTGGATAAAGAGTCTACTTTACAGAGATTAGAAGATGAATAATCTTCTTTTTTTTCTTTTTTATGATAAAATTATTCTAGGTGATTAGGATGATTTTTGTTTGGATTTTACTTGTTATCTTAGCTTTAGTGTTAGTAATTTTTATTTTAGGATATATTTTATTATATAAATTAAAGAAGTTTTTAGGTGTGTCTAGTATTTCTAGTTTGATAAAAGACGCTAGGATGGAAGATGAGAGTATGCCTAAATCTTTGTCTAGTTTGGATTCTTTATATTTAACGAGAATTAAAGAAGATTTTCCTAGTCTTAATATTAATGAATTAAAAAGAGAATGTGAAAAAAATATATTGGATTATTTTCATGCTATTGAAAATGGGGATAGTACTGGCTTTCAAAGTGATAAAATAAAGAGTAGTGTGGATCAAAAGATTAGGGAATATCGTGGTAAGAGTGTTTCTTTTCGGTCTATTCATTTTCATAAGACTGTCGTTAGTAAATATGAGAAAAATGGTAGTGTTGCGACGATTACTTTTGGTAGTAGTTTACAGTATGAATTATATATAGATGGTGCTTTTCAAAAAAAGGTGCAAGATCGGTTCCGTATTCAATATATTTATATTATAGATAGTTCTAAGCTTGATAAATATAGTAAAGTCATCGGAATTCGGTGTCCTAGTTGTGGTTCTGTTGCTATTGATTTTAAGACTCATCAATGTAAGTATTGCGGGACTTATATGAAAGATATTGTCAAGAAAGTTTGGTATTGTAATGATTTAGTATCGTATTAGTTTGTTTTATGATATATTATATATAATAGATAGAGGTGTTTTATGGAAGCATTGGATCATAAGTGCCCTTCTTGTGGTGCGAAAATTACATTTCATCCTAAAGAGCAGAAATGGGTATGTGACTATTGTGGTAGTAAGTTTACATTAGAAGAGATGCAGAAGTATCAAAATGCTAGTAGTGAGAATGTTAATCAAAAAAAGGCTCCTAAAAAGGAAGTAAAAGTCGAAGAAGCAGATGTTTATCGTTGCAAAAGTTGTGGTGCAGAGATTGTTGCTGATCCTAATACCACAGCGACATTTTGTGTATATTGTGGTAATACTGCTATATTGAAAGAAAGAATTCAAAATAGTAGAGTACCTGATTTAATTATTCCTTTTCAAAAAGTAAAAGAAGATGCAGTGAAAGCTTTCGAAGGTGTTGTGAAACATAAACCTCTTGTTCCGAAGGCTTTTAAGAGAAAAGAAAATATCAATAAAATTACTGGTATTTATATTCCTTTCTGGGCCTATGATTTTGATGTTTCTGGTACTGCATGTTTTAATGCGAAAGATGTTCATTCGTGGAGTGATACTTCTTTTCATTATACTAAAACTGATACTTTTATGACAGAAGTTGAAGGACATATGCATTATGATAAAGTACTGGCGGATGGTTCTTCTAGGTTTCCTGATGCTTTAATGGATTCTTTAGAACCTTTTCAGTATAAAGATTTAGTAACTTATAATCATGCTTTTTTATCTGGCTTTTTAGCAGAAAAGTTTGATGTTGGTGAAGATAACGCCATAGAGAGAGCCAAAGAGAGAACTATGAATACGTCTGTTTCGCTATTGCAAGAAGAAGTTAGACATCAGACTAGTATGCTTGCTAGTAATAACCTTACGGTAAATAAGGCGGATTCTGATTATATTATGTTACCTGTCTTTATGGTAAATATCAAATATCGTGATAAGATGTATACTTTTGCTATGAATGGACAGACTGGTAAGATTGTTGGTGATTTACCATTAGGAAGAAAAGAAGTTATTCTTTGGACTTTACTTATTTTAGTTCTTTCCTCTTTAGTATTTATCTTGTTGTTTATAGGAGGAATCATATGAGAAAAATTGGTTATTTACTATTTTCTGTTAGTATCTTTTTCTTGTCTTTTATCTCTGTACAGGCTAGTGTAAATACTTATACGCGGACTGACTCGGATTATTTGGTACCAGATTATATTACGGTTACTGCTAGTAATCGGGATAATGTATTAAGTACTCCAGCGGTGGATGCTACTGAAAAAGTTTATGATTTTGCAGATTTGCTTACAGATAGTGAGGAGAAAAGACTATATCAACAAGCTACTAAGTTTATTAAGAAAACAGATTTGGATTTAGCTATTGTTACTGTGAGTGAATATACGAAAACGGATTGTAATGGAAGTTGTACTAGAACTTATGCTGATGATTTTTATGATTATAATGAGTTTGGTATCGGAGCTCGTCATAGTGGAGTGTTGTTTTTGGTTGATATGAAGACTAGAACAGTTTATATGACAACTACTGGAGATGCGATGGATATTTATAGTGATTATCGTATTGAGCAGATAATGGATGCTATTTATCAGGAGTTTACTAATCAAAATTATTACGATGGAATTGCAAAGTTTATGACAATCCTTGAAAATTATGATACAATAGGGATAGCTAATAGTAAGGATAGCCATTATGCAATTTCTGGTGATGGTAGTGTGGTTAGGGATATTCCTTGGCTTATCTTAATAGGTGGTCCCTTATTAATTACAGGAATTGTTATGGCTATTATGATTAGTAAAAATAAATTAGTTAGGGTTGCCACGTCGTCTAGAGAGTATCTGGATAAAAAGACTTTACAAACAAATATTGTTAAAGATCGATTTGTTCATACACATACTTCCAAAACACCTATTTATCATTCTACTGGTAGTAGTGGTGGAGGAGGTCATTCTGGAAGTAGTGGTGTTAGCCATGGTGGTGGTGGCCATCGATTTTAATATGAAAGAGAGGTATATTTATGGGTTTAATTAAAGCGGCAGTTGGTGCGGTTGGAAGTACTTTACATGATCAATGGAAAGAGTATATTCGGTGTGATGATTTAGGACAAGATATTTTAATGAAGAAAGTATCTACTCCTAATGGAATTATTTCAAAGGATAGCGGGATTCAGGTTGCTCCTGGACAGATTGCTGTTATTTTTCAAAACGGTCAAATTTTAGATGCTACGGCAGAAGAGGGTATTTATACATTTGATCAATCTACTTCTCCATCTTTCTTTGCTGGACAATTCGGGGCAGTATTTAAGGAAATGTGGACGAGATTTACTTATAATGGTGGAACTTTTAAAGAACAGGCAGTATTTTATATTAATGCTAAAGAAATTATGGATAATAAGTTTGGTACTCCTGCTCCTATTCCATTTCAAGATTGGTCTCATCCTATTCCAAATCAAATGACTGGAACGATGAGTCCTTTACGAGTTGAAGTTAAATGTTTTGGTAAGTATACATTTAAAATTACTGATCCAGCAGTATTTATGTCTCGTATTGCTGGTACTGCAGAAGAGTATCATAAAGATGAGTTATGTGAGCAAATGAGATCAGAAGTTATTGGTGCTTTTCAAAATGTCTTAAATGAACTTGGAACTTCTGCACATAAGACTCCAGTATTAGAGTTACCTAGTAGAACAGACGAAATCAAGACGGTTATGGATGAGAAAGTCTTTGATCAACCAATCCGTGATCGTGGAATTAGTCTATTAGGATTTGTTGTTGAATCTGTTACTTTAGATGATGAGTCTAATCAAAAGATTGATAATTATGAATTATCTTCTAATCAGTTTATGCAACAAGGTACTCTTACTGGTGCTTATGCGAATGCTGTTCAAGATGCTGCTAAAAATGAAGCTGGTGCGATGAATGGATTTTTAGGTGTTGGTATGATGAATATGGCATCTGGTGGTATGATTGGTGGAGCTGTTAATAACGCTATGAATCCACAAGCAGGTAGTGTTGCTGCTCAACCTTATGATCCTTATGCAAATCAAGCTGCATCTCAATTAAATCAAGCACAACAAGTAGCAAGTGCTAATACAGTTGCTAACCAAAATGTAGCTAGTACAGATGTTTCTACTAATCCAACGATTACACCTGTTCAACAACAACCAGCAACGTATTCTACTGCTACTCAATTTTGTCCAAATTGTGGAACACCTTCTAAAGGTGGTAATTTCTGTACCAATTGTGGAACTAAATTAAAATAAAAAAGAAGTCTACTTTCCTTTGGGATGGTAGACTTTTCTTTTTTGATAAGTACTGTCTAAGTAAGAGGCGTTACTTAGAGCAATGAGAATCTTCTGGCAGCTTTGATAACTGTTTTGAGTCTCCTCTTTTGAAAATGCTAAAGGCATATTTTTTCTTTCTTCTTTTTCTAATAACATAGCGTTTGCTGTAATAGATAATAATAATGGTGTTAAGTAGATAGCTTCTTCCGGAAATTCTGTTAGGATATTATCTGTGTATTTTAAAGCATTTTCTATATCTTCGTATAAGGCGGATTTTAGTATTGTTTGGTAAGTCTCATTTACTAAGTCTTCTTCTTGGTTAAATATTAAACATCTTTTTCTTCCACCTTTTTCTGTTTGTGTAGGAGGTGTTGTCAAATATTTTTCCAAGCTTTTTTCTTTATAAATTATATAAAGATATTCCTCTAATAAGGCATATTTTGCCATAGTATCTTCTGTCTTATTTAATTCTTGAGATAGTAAAAATAAAAATGTGATGGCATAATCTTTGTTTATTTGTCTTTCTATTATTCTCATGTTTTCAACTATATTTTCTGAGATGTTTTCAACTATATTTTCTGAGATGTTTTCATTTATTGATAAGAAAGGATTTCCAATAGTTAATTCATCTATGGAATTTAGAAACCTAGCGTAAATGTAGTTTTGATCTATTGTATCTATTTGTTCTGAGTTTCTTAATAGATATAAAAATCTCTTTTCCAATTGCTCAGATGGAAAAGTTCCTAGATTTAATCGATTATATAATTCGTTTTCATATTCTGTTATTATTTTAATATTTTCTAGTGCTTCTTTTTCTTTTCCTTTATTTTCATCCATTCTTGCTATTAATAAAGTTTGATATTGGTTATCTAAGCTGTTAGATACTGCAATAATATCTTTTAGCAAGTTGTCGGTTGTTTCTATTTTTTTCATAATATCCCTCTTTTTACGGATTATTATAGCATTTATATTATGATTTGTATAATTTTTTTAATTTTTTCCATACTAAGAGTGAAGTGTGGAAGGGACGAAATTTGACAATGAGTGATAATTTTGCTAAAATATATAACTGTCAGACAAACAGAGAGGTGTTATACATGTTTTTTGATGAAAAACAAGCGCTTAAAGCTTGTGAAGATGAGCCGTCCCTGATTTTTGAATTAATTAAAGAGGGTTACTATCATTTAGTAGATGAGCTTATCTCTAAAAATAAAGTAGATATTAATACAGTAGATGCTGCTGGTAATGATGTAGTGGTTAGACTTTTAAAAGCAAAGCAATATGATTTAGTATTGAAGTTTATTAGAAAACGTAGTTGGCATGTCAATCATCAAAATTTCGATGGTAATACGATTGGTCATTTGTTAGTTAGAGATACTTCTGTTCATGCTTTAAAAGTTTTAAATCAGCTTACTAAAAACAAAAATTATTTATTAAATATTAAAAATAAGAATGGAGAAACGGTGTTAGATAGAGCAATTCACAATCAATCTGCTTTTTCGGCACTTAAGATATTAGAGGAAAAAAGATTTAATAATATTGATGTATTATCATTTAAGCAGTTATATCAGTTATGTATTAAGAATAATTATTATGGTAAATATTCTAAATTAACTAATTTAGAAAATATTGTTGATAGTTTAGAGAAAAAAGAAAGCCTTGTTCCAAGTATGAGACAAGTATTAGATAAAATTGTTGATAATATGGAAATTATTAAACATGATTTGATGGAGAATAAGTTTTCTTTATTAGATAATATTATTAATTCTTCTTTAGAAGAAGTTATTGTATAGAGGATTTTTCCTCTTTTTTTAGTGTAGATTTGATAAATTTGGTATTTAGTGGTATAATTTGATTACTTAATGAGCGGGGGATGATGTATGAAAAACGATAAAGATAATACTTTAGGATCGATGAGTGATTCTATTCATCGTATGGTTGATATTTTAGATAAAATGGATTTAACTTCTGAAGAAATTGCTGAACGTATTGGAGATTTTTGTAAGATGGTAAGATTAGAGATGTGTATTACAGCAATGTTAAGTGGTAATCGGGAATTGGCAGATAACATTGCTGCTGCTAATAATTTAATAACACAAAAAAGGATTGATTCCTTTAAGCAATCAGTTGCTGATGGTACTTATCTCGATTTTTTATCTAAGATGTCATGGAAAGATAAAGATGATTTATCTGATGATATGGGATTGTTTAGAACAGGTGAAAAAACAGAAGAGGAGCAACTCTATTATCGTATTATTGAGAAGTCTATGGATAAAGATATAGAAAAGGAAGTTGCTTTACGTGATGGTTTTGATAGTGTAGAAGCTTGGCAAGAGCATAATGCAAATAAAAGCAGAAAAAAGGAATCGTCATTTCAATTACTTTTAGCGCAGCCTAGAGATTTAATTTAATGAGTCTATAAAAGATTTAAGTTTACTTAATTCTTTTGTTTTGGTATAATCTATGTTGTATTTGAGGTGGTTTTATGCATTTACCTGATTATAAAGAAGCTAGAAAAAGAGATATTAGACCTTATCATAGGGTAGAATTTCAATTTGACGATAAAGTAAAAAATAAGTATCAAGGAAAAACTTTTTATTTAAAAACTTATGGTTGTCAGATGAATGAGCATGATAGTGAAAATATTGAGGCGTTACTTGAGTTTTTAGGATTTACTAAAGTTGATGATTATACTGCTGCGGATTTGGTGCTTTTAAATACTTGTTCTATCCGTGAGAATGCACATAATAAGGCTTTTGGTATGCTTGGTAGACTTAAGCATTTAAAACAAGAGAAAAAAGATTTAATTGTTGGATTATGTGGATGTATGGCACAAGAAGCTAATGTTGTTGATACAATACTTCGAAATTATCGCTGGGTCAATTTTGTGTTTGGTACTCATAATATGTATCAGTTACCAGAAATTATTGATAAGGCAATTGAAGAGAATAAACAACAGATTGAAGTTTTCTCTCGTGAGGGTGATTTAGTAGAAGGTGTTCCTGTACGTAGAGTAAATGACTATAAAGCGTATGTTAATATTATTTATGGTTGCAACAAGTTTTGTACGTATTGTATTGTTCCTTATACTAGAGGTCGTGAGAGAAGTCGTTTAAAAGAAGATGTGTTAAAAGAAGTGCAAGAGTTAGTTCGTGATGGTTATAAAGAAGTTACGTTACTTGGTCAAAATGTTAATGCTTATGGTAAAGATATTTATGATGATTATACTATGGCTAATTTATTAGAGGATGTTGCTAATATGGGAATTCCTAGAATTCGCTTTACTACTTCACATCCTTGGGACTTTACTGATGAAATGATAGATGTGATTGCTAAATATGATAATATTATGCCTAGTGTTCATTTACCTGTACAAAGTGGTTCTAGTCGGATTTTAAAACTCATGGGACGTAGGTATACTAAAGAAAGTTATTTAGAGTTATTTCATAAGATTAAGGATAGAGTACCTAGAGTTAGTATTTCTACTGATATTATTGTAGGATTTCCTGGAGAGACGGAAGAAGATTTTTTAGAGACTCTAGATTTAGTTCGTGAATGTCAGTATGATAACGCGTTTACTTTTATCTTTTCTAAACGAGAGGGAACTCCTGCTTGTAAGTTAGCAGATCCTGTACCATTGAAAGAAAAAGAAGAGCGTCTTCAGAGATTAAATGAAGTGGTTAATCATTATTTCTTAGAAAATAATAAGAGACTTGTCGGTTGTGAACTTGAAGTTTTAGTGGAGGGTATTTCTGATAAGAAACATATGTATTATGGTTATAGTGATACTAATAAGTTGATTAATTTTTCTAGTACTAAGGAACTTTCTCCTGGAGATATTGTCATGGTAAAGATTGTGGATGCTAAAACATG
The DNA here is from genome assembly GCA_944364005.1 of uncultured Bacilli bacterium. The sequence continues at coordinate 40,292 of CALVVW010000002.1, forward strand.
GAGTTTGGATGGTGAAATGGTTGAATAGAGCCCTGGATGAAGTGATTTCTGTCATTACTTCAAGTAGAGATTACCATATTTGTATAGAATTACAGGAGAAGATGAAGAAAAATCAGAATTTGATGAACTTAATAGATGAATTAAAAGATGTGCAGAAGAAATATGTGAAAAGTAATTATGATAAAGATATTAAAATGCAGATGGATTTGTTAGAAGAAAAACTTCAGCAAATACCAATCTATGTATCTTATATGGCACACTTAGAAAAAGTAAATGATATGCTTTCTTATGTAGAAGATGATTTAAATCAGTATTTTTATCAGTTGCTTAATTCGTAGTTTTTATATGTTAAACAAGGATTCTTTATTTTTCCTTGTTTTTTTGTTTAATTTATTAATTATTAGTCAAATATATATACTTTATTGCATACATTAAGTTAGGAGGGGTAGTTATGTCTAGTTATAAAGAAATTGTTACAAAAGCAGTTATAGGAAAAGGTAAAAAACTTTTTACTACGGATAATACCATTAAAGTTAGTAATTTGCCTTCTACTATTTTGGGATGCTGGGTAATTAACCATAATTTTCAAGGTCAAAAAAACGGGGACCAAATTACTATTACTGGTAGTTATGATGTTAATATATGGTATTCTTATGATCGTGATACGAAGACGGATGTTGTGAAAGAGACAAATCATTATCAAGAAGTTGTCCGTATGAGAAGTAGGGATGATAGTAGTGATAATGAAGAAATTATTGTCCGTAGTTTGAAACAGCCTACTTGTTCTAATATTACTATTGATGGAAATGATATTCATTATACGATTGAAAAAGAACTTGGTATTGAGTTAGTTGGTGATGTTAAAGTAAAAATAGAGGCTGATGAAGAGGAAGATCCATGGGATGAGATTGTAGATGAGTCTCAAGACAATACTGTAACTGATGATATTGATGAAGATTTTATACAAGATAATACCATTTAATGTCTTTGATAGCACTTATGAGTGCTATTTTTTTTAGTTTATGTTATTCTTTTAGTAAGGAGTGTTGTTATGGAAAATAAAAAATATATATTTGTTACTACGGGTATTGTTTTGGGAGTTTTTGCCTTGCTATTTTGGATATTTTTTGTGGTTATTTCTTCTCGTAGACCTAATTATACTTTTTCTATTTCAACTACGGGTGATGATTGTAGTAAACGAGAGTATTCTCTTTATTATGAAAAAGATGATGTTAAGTATTATAGTGCTTGTTATGATAAGGTGAATGTTAGGGAAGAGAAGTTTATATTTAAAACGACCGATGATATTAAAAAATATATTGATAATGCTCAGTTACTTTCTATTTTACAGAAGTTTGATATGGATAAATGGAAATATAGTGAAGGAGTACAAACAGATTATTATGTTTTAGATTCGTCTAAGAACTTAATTATTACTAGATGTAGTAGTGAGTCTTATGATACTTATTATTTTCATCGAGGTGTTGATGGTTATTTTTGTCAATATTTTGTAGATTTTCATATTCATTAAAATGGTGTTATCAAAAAAAGGTTGACAGATGCTTCTTTTTTTATTATACTATATTTGCATTTAAGAAATGGAGGGATATTATGGCAGTTAAAATTAGATTAACAAGAATGGGTGCTAAAAAGAAACCTACTTATAGAATTGTTGCGACTGATTCTAGACGTCCTAGAGATGGTCAATATATCGAATTAATTGGTACTTATGCACCTGTTGGAGAATGTAAGGTTAATATCAATGAAGAAGTAGCTTTAAAATGGTTAAATAATGGAGCTATTCCTACAGATACAGTTAAGAGTTTATTTACTAAAGCTGGTATTATGAAGAAGTTTACTGAAGCTAAAGAAAAGAAGGATAAGTAATTATGGATTTAGTTCAGTTAACTGAGGAGATTGTTAAATCGTTAGTAGTAGATCAAGATGCTGTTAGTGTCAAAGAATTTCCTACAGAAGAAGATAATGTTATCTTGATACAAGTTATTGTTGCGGAAGCTGATATGGGAAGAGTAATTGGTAAAGGTGGAAGATGTGCTAATGCTATTCGTACTTTGGTTCAAGCAAGTAGTGCTTTAAAAGATAACAAGTATGTTAAAATTGATATTGATAAGTTTTGAGAGAGCAATTTTGCTTTCTTTTTCTTTTGTCTTGTTATATAATATTTTTGAGGTAGAAGAATAATGATGAATGATTTAGTGATACCAAACCATATAGGTATTATTATGGATGGTAATGGTCGCTGGGCCAAGTTGCGTGGACTTCCGCGTAGTGCAGGACATAGAGAGGGCGCAAATACGTTAAAGAAAATTTGCCTTTATGCTGAAAGTTTAGGTTTAAAATATTTATCTGTTTATGCTTTTTCTACAGAGAATTTTAAACGTAATCAAGTTGAAGTTGATTTTTTGATGAACTTATTTGTTGATATGTTTAAAAAAGAATTTCAAGAGATTATGGATCGTCAAGTTAAGGTTGTTTTTTCTGGACGTAGGGAACCTCTTCCTAAAAAGGTATTAGAGGCTATGGATGAAATTAGTTTTAAGACTAAAAATAATACTAGTACAGTACTTAATGTTTGTTTAAATTATGGTGGTCAGTCTGAAATTTTAGATATGACTAAAAGAATTGCAAAACAGGTACAAGATGGTAGTCTTAGTGTAGATGATATTACTTTAGATACCATATCTGATAATTTATATCAAGAATTGCCACCATTAGATTTGGTGATTCGTACTAGTGGAGAATTACGACTTAGTAATTTTATGTTATATCAGGCTAGTTATGCAGAGTTTTATTTTCCAAAGATTTTATTTCCTGATTTTTTGGAGAATGAATTTATGGAAGCTATCGTAGAATTTAATAAAAGAACGAGAAAGTTTGGAGGGAATGTATGAAAAAACGTGTACTTAGCGCTATTGTTATGATATTGATTTTTGTTCCATTATTAATTATTGGAGGTAAGGCATTTGCTATTTTTATGACGATACTTGCTGCCTTGGGATTGTATGAATTAATTCATATTCGTGAGAGTAAGAAAGAGTTTTCATTTTTGATGAAGATTTTTGCTTATGTTATGGTAGTATTCTTCTCATTATCTCATTTTAATTCTATTACTTTTAGTTATACTATGGATTATCGAGTAGTTGCTTTTATGATTTTCGCCTTTTTATCTCCTATGGTATTTATTCATGACTTTAAGAAATATAATTTAAATGATGCTTTATTTTTAATAGGATCTGTGTTGTTTATTGGTTTAAGTTTTAATTTATTTATTATTTGTCGTAATTATGATATTACTTATCTAATTTATTTATTACTTATTACAACACTTACTGATACCTTTGCTTTATTTACTGGTATGCTAATTGGTAAACATAAATTGTGTCCTGTTGTTTCTCCTAAAAAAACAATAGAGGGACTTATTGGTGGAACATTTGCTGGTACATTTGCTGCTACGGCATTTTATATTACAGTTATTGATTCTTCTATGTCTTTACCTTTTATTATCATTATTACTGTTATTTTGTCTTTAGTTGGACAATTAGGAGATTTAGTATTTTCTTCTATTAAGAGATATTATGATAAAAAAGATTTTTCTAATTTAATTCCAGAACATGGTGGTATATTAGACAGGTTTGATAGTTTAATTTTTGTTGTTTTAGCGTTTATTATTTTTTCTAGTGTATTATAAAGGAGGCAACTATGGGATTTCTTATTAATTTAATCTTATTTATATTAATATTAGGAAGTATTGTTTTTATACATGAGTTTGGTCATTTTATGATGGCTAAACTTACTGGTGTTTATGTTTATGAATTTGCGATAGGTATGGGACCTAAATTGTGGAGTAAAAAGGGAAAAGAGACTGAGTATACTTTACGAGCTATTCCTATTGGTGGATTCTGTATGATGGCTGGAGAGGATTTAGAGGATGATGATTTAAAAAAGGTTCCTAAAAACAAAAGGTTACAGTCTAAGAAACCTTGGCAACGTTTTTTAATTATGTTTTTTGGAGCTGGTAATAACTTCATTTTTGCTATTTTATTGCTTTTTCTTATTGGTCTTATTTGGGGTGGTTCTTCTATGGAACCAGTGGTTACTTCTGTTCTTAAAAATTCTGCAGCAGCTAATTCCGGAATTGAAGAGGGAGATAGAATTTTAGAGATTAATGGTCATTCTATTTCTACTACTGATGATATTAGTTTATATCTTGCGGTTGCTGATCCAGAAGAAGCTAGTGATATTAAAGTAGAAAAAGAAAATGATAGTGTTAAAACATATTCTGTTCAACCTAAAAAGAAAAAAGTAGATGGTCAGATTACCTATCAATATGGAATAGGTATGTCTCAAGAAATAGAACATGGCTTTTTATCTGCTATTCAGTTTACTTATAAGAAGACAATTTCTATTTTTAAACAGATGGCTGTTACTGTTGGTTATTTGTTTACTGGTGGTATCAGTATTTCTCAGCTTAGTGGACCAGTTGGAATTTTCTCTATTGTTGGAGATCAAAGTTCGGCAGGAATTATGAATATAATTTATTTGATAGCATTTTTAAGTATTAATGTTGGTTTTATTAATTTATTACCTATACCGGCCTTTGATGGTGGACATATTCTATTTATTATTATAGAGAAAATTAAAGGTTCTCCAGTTAATCCTGAGACTGAAAATAAAATTCATACTATTGGATTATTCTTATTGATGCTTTTGATGGTCGTTATTACGTTTAATGATATTTTGAGATTATTCTGATTTTTGGCGGGTGATTCTATGAATCCTATGATTATTTTTATTTGTATTTTGGTTGTTTCTTTTGTTACGTTTTTTATTGCTTATTCTGAAGAAAAAAAACAAGTACAAATAGATAAGAATAACAAGAAGTCTTATACTGATGATCCGGCTATTTTGTTTGATGAGGATTTGCAGGATGATGATATAGAAATTATATAGGTCATTAAGGTGACCTTTTAATTTTGTGCTATAATACAAGAAGAGGGAGGTAGGTAGATAGATGGTCGTTGGAGTGTTAGTACAACTTGCTAGTCAAAATGTGGATAAAATTTTTGATTATTCTGTGCCTAAGGAATTAGAGAATTCTATGCAAGTAGGAATTCGAGTTTTAGTACCATTTGGTAGACAAACATTAGAAGGCTTTGTTTTAGAAATTAAAGATTCTAGTCCGTTGGAATTAAAAGAAGTCTATTCTGTTGTAGATTATGATATTGTGTTAAATGACGAATTATTAGCTCTTGGAAAAGAAATTCAAAAAGATACTTTATCTACTTTAATTAGTGCTTATCAGGTAATGTTGCCTAAGGCGTTAAAGGCAAAAGCTGGTACTACTATTCGTAAAAAGTTTCATATCTTTTATCAATTAGAACAGAGTAATTACCAAGGAACATCTCTTCCACAAAAGAAGATATTAAAATTATTTCAGGATAGAAAGATGATTCCTAAAGAAGAGCTTACCTCTATTTCTTCTTCTGCTCTTTCTACTTTAGTGGAAAAGAAGGTATTATTACCGGTTTCTATAGAAGATTATCGTTTGAAGTATGAGGTTCATCAGGAATCAAAGAAAGTGTTAACTCCTTTACAACAAGAAGTAGTTACTAAAGTGATTCAAGGGGATTATAGGAAACCGTTTTTATTATTTGGTGTTACTGGTAGTGGAAAGACAGAAGTTTATATGAATATTATCGAACATGTATTAAATCAGGGAAAGACAGCAATTATTTTGGTTCCAGAAATTAGTTTAACACCTCAGATGGTAGAGCAGTTTTCTAATCGCTTTGGAAATCAAATTGCGGCACTTCATTCGGCGTTATCTGATGGTGAAAAGTATGATGAATGGAGAAGAATAGCTAGAGGAGAAGCTTCTATCGTAATTGGTGCGCGTAGTGCTATTTTTGCACCTTTAAAAAATATAGGTGTTATTATTATGGATGAAGAGCATAGTGATTCTTATAAACAAGGGGATAAAGATCCGAGATATCATGCTAGAGATATTGCTATTTGGAGAGCAAAGTATCACGCTTGTCCAGTGTTGTTGGGAAGTGCTACTCCATCTTTAGAATCTATGGCTAGAGCTCAAAAGGGAGTGTATCAACTTCTTACGTTAACAGAACGTGTTAATGGTAGGAAATTACCAGATGTAGAAATTATTGATATGAATCAGGAAGCAAAGAAGAGCTCTTCTCATCTTACTGTTCAATTATTAAATGAGATTAATGATTGTATTGATCGAGGAGAACAGGTGATTTTATTTTTAAATCGTCGTGGTTTTTCTACTTTTGTTACGTGTAAGAATTGTAGTGAGACAATCAAATGCCCTCATTGCGATATTACGCTTACTTATCATAAAAGTAATAGAATGCTTCGTTGTCATTATTGTGGATATGCAACACCACTTCCTAAAGTATGTCCTCATTGTGGAGAAGAGGCATTATCTGATTTGGGTGTTGGTACGGAAAAAATAGAAGAAGAACTTCATCATTTATTACCATATGCTAGAGTTCTTCGAATGGATGTGGATACCACTAGTAGAAAGGGTGCTCATAAGAAGATGATTGATGCTTTTCGAAGTCATGAGTATGATATTTTACTTGGTACACAGATTGTTGCTAAGGGTCTTGATTTTAGTAATGTTACTTTAGTCGGTGTTATTAATGCAGATACTAGTTTAAATATTCCTGATTTTCGTAGTAGTGAAAATACATATTCATTGTTATCACAAGTAGCTGGTAGAAGTGGCAGAAGTAGTAAGCAGGGGAAAGTTTTGATTCAAACGTTTAATCCAGACCATTATGCTATTTCTTATGTTAAGCGCCATGATTATTTGGGATTCTATAAAGAAGAGATGATTATTCGTAGGAAATTAGGCTATCCACCTTATTATTTTCTTTGTTATATAAAGATTAGTGGACAAGATTCTAAATACATTTATCAAGAAGCTCTTAAAATTAAGCAATCTCTCGATTGCAGTTTGGAACATACTACTATTTTAGGTCCTACTCCTCTTCCTATTTTTCGAGTAAATAATATTTATCGATATGGTATTATCTTAAAATATAAGAAAGAAGATAGACTTAGAAGTGATTTATTTCGTATAAAAAATCATTATAAAACAAATAGTAAAGTTAGAATAGATATTGACTTTAGTCCTAGTCATTTTTAATAAAATATGATATTCTTATGTTAATAGTAATGATAGAGGTGATAATATGGCAAAAAATCATTTTATCCAATCGCAAAATGATATTGATGATGATTTACAAGTAAGTGTTAATGAAAAAAATAGTCGTGAATTTCAGAATTTAATAGAGCATAGTCAACGTAAATATGATGATTACTGGGATATTAATAATCCAATTATTCGAGTGGTCCTTATTGTTTTATTTTTAATTGCAGCGATTGGATCTGCGTATTATATTATTACATGGTTACGTTAATTTTATATAGGATGGTGATGTAGATGCTTTCTTCTATTTTTGAGAATGAAGATGTAGTATCTTTGTTGTCTAAAGTTTCTAGTAGTCCAAGATATTATGATAAAAAGAAAAAAGACTCTATTAATTATGAGAAGTTTTCTGGATTAGAGCAACCTATGTTTTTATTATTTGATGCGTTATTTAAATATCAAATTATTATTGGTGATGATAAATATCTTAGGGATTATGTGCATCACTTAGAGTTGTTATGGTATAAAATTGATAATTTTCATGATATTAGTGAGGGCGTTTGTAAGATTTTAGTTAAGTTTTGTGCTAAGAAATTAGGGTATAAGATGCAAATAGAGGAGCATAGAAGAGAAATATTAGAATATATTTATCAAAAATATATTGTAGAAGGATATTTATTTCATGCGGTTTCTGATGTTTATGTTTCTACTATTCAAGCTAAAGGATTTTCTCCACAGTTATATGAAAATTATTATGCTCGATTCTTAGAGATTCAAAAGAAATATCCGGGATTTTTTTCAGATATTGATTTTAATCATGATTATGTTTCCTTTACTGATGATTTTGTGATGGCATGTTATTATGCTACTTATAGTCCTCTTTATTTTTCTAATTTCTTATGTCCTACTTCTTCTAGAAAGTTAGAGTTAAATAGTTATGCGAAAAGAGATTATATGGGATGTTTTCGAAATTTACGTAATATGTTGAAATTAAAAGAAATTAACGTTGAGGATTGTGAGAAAATTGAAAACCTTTGTCATGATGAGTGGAAGTTATTAAAAAGGAATGAGTCTATTCCTACTATTATGTTAGTAAAACGTAGTGTTTTTGGAAAAGATAGTATTCATGGTATAGAAGAGATTTTACAGAATTCTAAAGAAGATATTGGGATTTTGGCACATCATATTATGGATTATAAGTATGATAGTTTTAATTGGAATTTACCTATTTCTTCTTCTAATATAGAATTTGTTAGTATTCCTTATAGTAAGTATGTTGTTAGTTCTATTTTTGATGATGAAGCTACCAATATTGAGGTTATTGTACCTAATGAAGAGGATAATACAGAAGATGGTAAGGTTTCTTTCTTATTACTTTTAGGGTCTGTTTTAATTTTGACTGGAGTGTTATTTAGTATTATTATGTTGTATCAATAGAGGTGATAGTTATGGAACAAGTGAAAGTTGTATTTATGGGAACTCCTGATTTTAGTGTTCCTGTTTTGGAAGGCTTGATTGAGAATTATCAGGTTATAGGAATTGTTACACAACCAGATCGTAAGGTAGGAAGACGTCAAGAAGTGGTGTTTTCTCCGGTTAAAGAAGTTGCTTTGAAACATAATATTCCTGTTTTTCAACCTGAGAAAATTCGTAGTGATTATACTGATATTTTAGCGTTAGAACCAGATATTATTATTACGTGTGCTTATGGACAGATTATACCTAAAGAGATATTAGAGTATCCTAAATATGGTTGTATTAATGTTCATGCTTCTCTCCTTCCTAAATTACGTGGTGGTGCACCAATTCATCATGCGATTATTGATGGTTATGATAAGACAGGTATCACTATTATGTATATGGATGAAGCTATGGATAGTGGAGATATTATCTCTCAGCGAGAGACTAAAATCTTAGATTTAGATACGGTAGAGAGTTTACATGATAGATTAAGTAGTCTTGGTAGAGAATTATTGCTGGATACCTTACCTAGTATTTTAGATGGCAGTGCTAAACGAGTGAAACAAGATGCAGATTCTGTTACTTATGCTTATAATATTCAAAGAGAAGAAGAATATTTAGATTTTCATAAAACTAGTTTAGAGTTATATAATCAGATAAGAGGGCTTTCTCCTTTCCCTGGTAGTTCTTGTATTATTAATGATAGGGAATTTAAAGTATATTTTGCTAGGATATCTTCGGTTCGTTCTAGTTCCTATATACCAGGAGAAATTTTACACATTTATAAAGATGGTATTGGTATCGCAACGAAAGATTATGAGATTGTTTTGTTAGATATTAAGCCTTTTGGTAAAAAACGAATGTTAGCTAGTAGCTTTGTAAATGGAATTAAGAAAGAAGAGTATATAGGGAAGGTAGTTTATGGACAAAAATAAGAAGTCAAATGAGTCTCGGGATAAAGTAATGGCATTTCTTAAAACACCTAGAGGAAAAGCTGTTTTGTTTTTTGGAATATATTTTATATTTTTTATTGGTTTAGCTATTTTTTCTAGAGTTGCTGGTACTGGAAATTCTATTGTTCCACAATTAAATATTAGTCCTTATACTTATAGTTTGGAGCAAATTTCTAATCATAATTATCATTATCAGTATCAATATTTGATAGATGGTTCTACTCTTACTTTTGAAGGAGATAGAAATAGTAATAGAAGCTTATTTAGTGATGGTGTTATCTCCTATTATCAAAAAGACGATTTATTTATGAAAAGTCATGATGGATTATGGATTAAGTGTGATACTCCTTATATTTTTCCATTACTTTTAGATGATTCTGTTTTAAATACTATTATTACTTCTGCTACTTATGTTTCTAAGATAGAATTAGCAACCGGAGAAGAAGAGGTTAATTTACAAATTAGTACTACTACATTAGTTAAAATTTTAGATGGATTAGATGTAGATTTAGATGATCCTGTGAATACAATTCAGTTAAAGAAAGATAATTCGGGAGAGGTAGTAGAAGTTCGTTATGATTTTACTAGTTATGCACTTTATCATGGTAGATGTAGTTCTTCTTTTCAACTCATACTATCTTATTCTGATTTTGGTAATATTAAAGAGATTCAAGACCCGGCATAAAATGGTGTTTGGTCTTTTTCTTTTTCTTTTATTTGTTGTATAATATAGATATTGGAGTGATATTATGAATATATATAATTTAACTAGAGATGAGATGGAACAATACTTTTTAAAGATAGGGTCTAAGAAGTTTCATGCTGATCAGTTGTTTTCTTGGCTTTATGAGAAGAGAATTTCTTCTATTTCTGATATTACTAATATAAAAAAAGAAATACTCCAGCAACTATCTTCTGATTATTCTTTTTCTAAATTAAAACTTGTTCAAGTAGAACGCGATGTTGATGTGTGTAAATATTTATTTGAACTTGATGACGGAGAACATATTGAAGCAGTATTGATGATGCATGATTATGGGAATAGTGTTTGTATTTCTAGTCAAGTTGGTTGCAATATGGGATGCAAGTTCTGTGAGTCAGGGCGACGTAAGAAAGTACGTAATTTAGAAACTTGGGAAATGGTTACACAATTGTTGATGATAGAAGAAGATTTGAAAAAGAGAGTTAGTCATGTTGTTGTCATGGGAATTGGTGAACCTTTTGATAATTATGATAACTTATTAAAATTCTTTTTAATTATTAATCATCCTAAGGGTCTTGCTATTGGTGCTAGACATATTACTGTATCTACTTGTGGAATTGTTCCTAAAATATTAGAATTTAGTAATTTTCCATTACAAATTAATTTGGCAATTAGTTTACATGCTCCTAATGACGAATTAAGAAATCAGATTATGCCAGTTAATAAGGCTTATCCTTTGAAAGAGTTAATTCGGGCATTGGAGATTTATTTAGAAAAGACAAATCGTCGTATTACGTTTGAATATATTTTACTGTCTGGAATTAATGATACAGAAGAATGTGCAGTAGAGCTTGCTAAATTGGTAGGACATCTAAATTGTTATATTAATTTAATTCCGTATAATGAGACAAATAATTTAGAATTTAGGCGAAGTAATACTGTTCAAATTATGAAGTTTTATGATATACTTAAAAAGAATAGACTTAATGTCACAATCAGGAGAGAGTTTGGTAGCAAAATTAGTGCTGCTTGTGGGCAACTTAGAAGTAAGAAGGAGGAGTTATGAAATCTTTTTATTTAACAGATGCAGGAAAAGTTCGCAGCCATAATGAGGATAGTGTCATTATTGTTAAAAATCAAAATAATGATTATTTAATGGCCATTGCTGATGGAATGGGAGGTCATTCTGCTGGTGAAGTAGCTAGTTCTATTGCGATTGGCTATTTAGGTAAATATTTTAAAGAATCCTTTTTAAATATGAGTAAGGTGGATGCTGTTAACTGGATTCGAGATGCGTTTAGTGAGATTAATACGCTTATTTTTCAACATGAAAAAACACATCCAGAGAGTAAAGGCATGGGTACTACTTTGGTACTTGCTATCCTTACTAAGGATTATTTATTATTTGGTAATGTAGGAGATTCTAGTGGCTTTGTTATGAAAGATGATAAACTTCATAAAGTGACTTATGATCATACTTTAGTAAATCTACTTGTTAGTGCTGGAGAACTTACGAAAGAAGAAGCTAGTGTTCATCCTAAGAAAAATGTGTTAATGAAAGCACTTGGTGCTGCTACTTCTGTTGAAGTGGATATTTTTGATTGCGATATGGATATTACAGAAATACTTCTTTCTAGTGATGGACTAACTAATATGTTAGATAAAGATCAAATAGAAAAAGTTCTACTTAGTGATAATGATGTTGAAGACAAAGTTATTAAATTGATTCAGAAAGCGAATAATCGCGGGGGAACTGATAATATTTCGGTTGCTTATTTAATTCGTAGTGAAGAAGGTGACGAGTAATGATTACAAAGGGGCAAAAGATAAATGATCGTTATGAGATTATTCGTTCTATTGGTGAAGGTGGTATGGCCAATGTTTATCTTGGCTATGATACAATACTAGATCGTAATGTAGCAATTAAGATTTTACGTGGAGACTTGTCTAGTGATGAAAAATTCGTTAGACGTTTTCAGCGTGAAGCACTATCTGCTTCTAGTCTTGCACATCCTAATATTGTAGAGATGTATGATGTTGGTGAAGATGATGGTATCTATTATATTGTTATGGAGTATGTGGAAGGAAAGACTTTAAAACAGTTACTTAAGAAACGTGGTAGTCTTACTTTGTCGGAAGCAATTGATATTATGTTGCAGCTTACTGATGGTATGGCACATGCTCATGATTCTTATATTATTCATCGTGATTTGAAACCACAAAATATTATGATTAAAGATGATGGACAAATTAAAATTACAGATTTTGGTATTGCTATGGCACTTAATGCTACGCAGCTTACACAAACAAACTCTGTTATGGGATCTGTTCATTATTTACCACCAGAGCAAGCTAGTGGAAAAGGTTCTACAATTAAGAGTGATATTTATTCCATGGGTATTATTTTTTATGAATTACTTACAGGCAGTCTTCCTTTTAAAGGTGATAACGCTGTAGAGATTGCTTTGAAACATATGAGAGATCCTTTACCTAGTGTTAGGGAGGATAATCCAGCGATTCCTCAAAGTATTGAAAATATTATCTTAAAGGCTACTGCTAAAAATCCTAAAAATCGTTATGATGATGCGAGACAAATGCATGAAGATTTACTAACGGCTTTAGATGATGATCGTATGAATGAGCCACCTTATAAATATCCATATCCTGAACATGATACGGAGTCTACTAAGAATTTGAAAAAAATAAAAGATATAGAAAATAATGAGAGTGAAGATTCAGAAGAACAACCAATTGCAACAAAAATAGAGGATAAAGGTGATAAAAAAAGAAAAAAGATTATAATTATTTTGTCTGTTGTTTTTGGAATTTTAATTCTTGCTATTATTACAGTAGCATTTATTATTCCTGCTGTTACTGCTTCTAAACCTGTAACTGTTCCTGATTGTGCTGGTGATAAAGTTAGTCAATGTGAGAAAAAGTTGCAAAATGCAGGATTAGAAGTTCGAACTAATATTAAAAGTGTTGCTTCTTCTAAAATAAAAAAAGGAAGAGTAGTTCGTACAGATCCTGAAAAAGGAAGAAGTGTTAAGGAAGGTACTAAAGTTACAATATATAAATCTAGTGGTGAAGAAACTTTTGAAATAAAAAATTATATTGGAGAGAACTATATTGAAGTTCAAACCATTCTAGAAACGCAGTATGGATTAGATGTTACTGTTGAAAAACGTGATGTTGATGCTAGTGATAGAGAATATGATGAACAAGAAGTTATTGGTCAATCATTGGCAGCTGGTAGTAAAGTTAAAGAAGGAGATTCTATTATTTTGTATATTCCTAATATCGTAGATACATTCCCTGATATGGCTGGATTAGGCTGGGGATTGGCAGATGCACAAGCTTTCTGTGATAAATATGGATTAACGATTAGTGTTGAATATCAAGAAACGACGGCTTATGAAGAAGGTAAAATTATTGATCAGTCAAGAGCAGCTGGTAGTCCTATTGTAAAAGGACAAACACTTACTGTTACGATTGCACAAAAGCCAAAACAAACCACGACACCATCTACACCATCTACAGATGATGATGATGATAAAAATAATTCAAATAATGGTAATAATAATACTACTCCACCAAGTACTAATACGGGAACAGAATAGAGGGACTATATGAGAGGACAGATTGTAAAAATTCATAGTGATTTACATTATGTACAAGCTGATAAACATGTTTATCCGTGTAAATGTAGAGGAATTTTTAGGAAAGAAAAGATTTTGCCTTTAGTAGGTGATTTTGTAGATTTTGATTCTAACAAAATGGTAATTGAGAAAATTTTACCAAGAAAAAACGAGTTTTTTCGACCTAAAGTTAGTAATATAGATCAAGCTTTTTTGATTACTAGTTTAGTCTCTCCTGATTTTTCTTCGAATTTACTCGATAAATTAATTATACTTATGGAATTACATTCTGTTAGACCTATTATTTGTATTACAAAAAGAGATTTATTGACAGATGAAGAGTTTTTAGTCTTTGAACCTATTTTAGATTATTATAAAAAATTAGGATATTCTGTTATATTTAATACAGAACTAGATAAAATTAAAGAATTACTAAAAGATAAAACGAGTGTTTTTACAGGGCAGACTGGTGCTGGGAAAAGTACATTGCTAAATAAGTTAAAACCAGATTGGAATTTGGAAACAGGCGAAGTTTCTACTGCTTTAGGTAGAGGAAGACATACTACTCGTGTGGTTACATTATATGAACTTTTTGGTGGAAAAGTTATGGATACACCTGGTTTTTCTGCTTTAGACTTTCATACTTATTCGAAAGAACAAATTCGTGATGCTTTTATAGAATTTTCTAAATATCCTTGTCCTTTTAAAGATTGTTTACATACAAAAGAGGAAGAATGTGAAGTAAAAAAGGCAGTTATTTCTAATAATATAATGAAGAGTCGTTATCTTAATTATTTAAGTTTTATCCAGGAAGGTGATTATTATGAAGATTAGTGCTACCTTTTTAAGTAGTTCTAATGTACCTATTGATTTAAGAAAATTAAATGATACAGATGTTGATTATATTCATGTAGATGTTATGGATGGTAGGTTTGTTCCTAATAAAACTATGCCTTTTCGAGAGATGCGTAATATTTACAAATATACAGATAAAAGATTAGATGTTCATTTAATGGTAGAAGATCCAAAAAAATATATTCCTTTATATGCTGAATTAAATACAGAGTATATTACTTTTCATGTAGAGGTTATGGAGCATATTGAAGAGTGCTTAGAATTAATTAAAAGTTATGGTATTAAGTGTGGTTTAGCGTTAAATCCCTCTACACCGGTGAAAGCTTTGGTTCCTTATTTACCATTATTGGATTTAATTTTAATTATGAGTGTAGAGCCAGGCAAGGGAGGACAAAAGTTTATTACTTCTTCTAGTGATAAAATAGAAGAAGCAAGAGCTTTACTTGATTCTTATCATTCGAATGCTGTTATTAATGTAGACGGGGGAATTAATAATGAAACAAAAGATAAGTGTCAAAAGTGTGATATCTTGACTTCTGGAAGTTATATTATTAATTCAGAGTCGTTTCAACAACAAATTGATAGTCTTAGATAAAGAATAAAAAGGGGTGATACTATGAATAATAATAACCAAGAAAAAGATTTAATTTCATCAGAAGATGTCTTGGCTGTGGTTAGTGGTAATCAGGATGCTTTAGCTGAACAGTTAGAGCGTGCAAAAGAGGTTGCGCAAGAACAATTAAAAAATAGTCAAAACCCTTCTCATTCGGCTGAAGATAAGAAAAAACAAGAAGAAGAATTAAAAAGGAAACAAGCTGAATTGGCTGCTGCTCGAAAAAGAGAAGAAGAATTAAGAAAGAAAGAACAACAAGCCTACGAAGAAGAAGAACGTAAAAGATTAGCTGCAGCAGCAAAAAAGAAGGTTATGTTTAAAAAGCAGCAACCAGAAACACCTAATGTTGCTGTTCCTGTAAATCAAAGTGATAAACAAGCGAAAAAGGATAAACTTGAAGAAGAAACAAAATTACGACAACAAGAGCGTGAGAAACAAAAGAAGGAGAAGGAAGAGCAACGAAAATTATTATTAGAACAAAAAAGAATTGCTAAAGAGAATGCCAAGAAAGCTAAATTAGAAGCGAAGAAACAAAAAATGTTAGCTCGTGAGCAAGCAAAAAAAGATAAGTTGTTAGCACGTGAACAGGCACAAAAACAAAAGTTACTAGAAAAAGAAGAAGTTCTTAAAGAAAAGCAAAAACAACAAGAGGCATTAAAACAGCAGCAGTTATTGAAGCAGCAAGAATTACAGAGACAACAGTTAGCAGCTCAACAAGCAGCTCAGCAAGAAGCATATAGGAAGCAGATTTTATTACAGCAACAACAAGCTCGACATGCACAGGAAATGGCTCGACAGGAGGCTTTAAGACAACAAGAGCTAGCTAGGCAGAAAAAAGAAGAACAAGAGGCATATCAAAGAAAGCAACTTTTGGAACAACAGGCAAAACAAGCAGCTTTAGCTAAACAACAAGCAGAAGCTCAAGCAAAGTTGCAAGCTGAGCAAGAACGAAAAAAGGCTGAAGAAGCTAAACAACAGGCCTTACTAGAAAAGCAAAAAGAAAAGGCTCGTCAACAAGAAGCAGAAAAAAATGCTAAATTACGTGAAAAACAAGAACGTGAGGCTGCAAAGGAATTAAGAGCTAAGCAACAAGCAGAAGCTAAAGCACAAAAAAGAGCGGCTAGTAATTTTAAATATTATTTGGCATTTACATTTTTTATAGCTCTTCTTTTAATGATTATATTTTTACCTAATATAAGTGACTTTTTTAATCAGATTCGAATAGAAAAAGAGAAAGAAAAGGAATCTGTTATTACTTCTGGAACTTTAGTTTGTAAAATGAATACTAATGATGATAGATTCGATTATTATTATGAAGCTAATTTTGATTTTCGAGATAGCCAGATGTATCGTTTAAATTTTACTACTACAATAAAAGGAGATAGGAATCTTGATGCTTTAGAGTTATCTAATATGAAGAATAGTTGTGATTTGTTGAAGAGTCAAGTTGATAATTTATCAGGCGTTCGTGTTTCTTGTAGTTTAAATGAGGGAGTTTATGAAAACGAGCAAATTTTAGATTATTCAAGTATTAATGAAGAAAATGTAACAGCGGCTTATGTAGAATCAGGAGGAACGTATCCAAATTATACATATCATCAAAATATAGATAAGATAGAACAGCAAATGAATGCTAGCAATTATACATGTGAGAGAATAAGATAGAGGTGTTATTATGAATGAGAATGATAAAAATATTGAATTGTTAGATTCTTCTGAGGAGATACAAAGTAATAGTGATACTAGTTATACTAATAATTCAACGATTTCTTCCGTTCAAAATCAGAATATATCTAACTTAGATTCTTTCTCGGGCCCTGTTGCTACAGTTAATTCATCTAATATTTCTTCTTCTGAAAATATAAATTTATCTAATTCTACTACTAATAGATTTGATTCATCTAATGTTAATGTAAGTTTAGAAGGTTTTCCTAGACAAGTGAGCTCTACTACTTCTTCTAGTACTAATATAGAATTATCTTTACAAAATTCTCCAAAGATTGATACTGAAAGTCATAATTTTCATTCTGAGGATGATAAAAAAAAGGATTTAAATACTTCTAACAACTTAAATAACATAAATAATTCAAAACCAACTAAGCCTATTGTTTTTTTTATTATTTTTATAATATTATTATTAGTTATTATTTTTCTTCCTTATATAGGTGAACTTTTTGATTCTTTATTTCCAAAAAAAGAGGATAATGTTAGTTATACAGGTATTTCTTCTGGTAGTCTTGTTTGTACTTTGGAACACGAGAACAATGGTATTAGTTATTATTATACTGATACATATGATTTTGAAAATCGTAAGATTAGAAATTTACAACATGTTGTATCTATACAAGGGGGAACAGATTTTTTAAATCAGCGAAATATGGAATGTCAAACAATAAAGCAAACTGCTGATAGTCTACCAGGAATTTCTGTTGATTGTAATTTGTCTTCAGGAGAGATGGTAGAAACGCAATATTTTGATTTTTCTTCTTTAAAGAATTCAGATGTGTCCACTGCTTTTATTGAGGCAGGAGGGGTTTATCCAAATGTAAAGTATGGTGATAATGTATCTGATGTAGAAAAAAAATTAACTATTAGCGGGTATGAATGTAGACAGTCTTAATTTACGATACTTTACATTTTTTACATTTGGTAATTTTTGTCAACTTATTGTCTACTCTTTGTAAATGTGTTAGACTAATGTTTACAAGGAGTTTTTTTATGAAAATTTTTGTATATATTATTAATTTTATGTTCATATTAGCAATTGTTCTTTATTTTACTATTGCTGGTATTCAAAGTACAGAACCTACTGTCGTTTCTGTTGAACTTAAAGAGAAAAACTTAAAAAGTTCTGATTTATTGGAGTATGCTCAAAATGTAGGGAGTGTTGTAGCTAAGAACGTTGAAAGTTCTTCTTCTGATTTCGAAGAGGAAAAGATGGAAGTTTCTGAGGTTGAGGAAACTGTTTCTGAGAATAGTGAAAATGATAGTATAAGTTCGGTTAATGATGAAGAAACACACGTGACTGATGTTTTAGAAACGCAAGTGGGAAGTTTGAGTGGATATGGTCCTGATTGCTATGGATGTAGTGGTATTCTTGCTAGTGGATTAGATGTACGTGATGGAACGATATATTATTCTGATGCTACTTATGGAAATGTCCGTATTTTAGCTGGAGATTATGCGTATCCTTATGGTACGATTGTTAGAGTTAAGAATTCAAAAATTTCTGAGTTTATTGGTATTGTGTTAGATCGAGGTGGTGCGATCGGATTTGGTAAAAGTCATTTGTTTGACTTACTTTTTCCCTCGTCTAGTGATGCTTTAACTTATGAGGTTTCTTATAATACTACATTTGAAATATTACGGTACGGGTATTAATTATCTTGAATAATTTTCTTTTATTTGATATAATATGTTTACTTTTAGGGAGGTTGGTTTTATGAATTTTACAGATGTACCTGATGATACTTTGGATGATAAAGATTTTGAAGAAATAGATGATGACAATTATGGTTTCAATTCTTCTTTAGGCATTTCTGGTATTGACTCTAGTTTGTTAGAAGGATTTCTTGATTTAGATATTCCTCTAGGAGATGAGGTATTAGCATCTGATAGGGCTTGTAAGATTTTAAATCGTATTTCTCAAAATGAGGATGATTCTTTTTTGGATACTATAGTATCTGATTTCGAAGGTAAGACTATCGGTCCTAAAAAATAATAAGGATATTATGAGACTGCTGAAAAAGTAGTCAAAAATAAAACTGATATGTAGAAAATAATTCTATTTATCAGTTTTTTCTTAATTT
>CALVVW010000003.1 GCA_944364005.1 uncultured Bacilli bacterium
ATAGTATAGAAGAATTAATAGAAGATCCTTTATTTGTAGAAGAGACGTATCCCTATATAATAGGATATAAATATAGTGAAATTTTACTAAAAAGAGCCAGACAAGATAAAAATGTTATTGCTAATATGATAGATATCATACCAGAAATAAAAACATTAACAACAACTGAATCATTAAATAGACTAGGTTTAATATTACCAGTCGAAAAAGCTAGCAAACAATCACAAAAAGAAAAAATACTAAATTTGACACTATGATAGTTTTGCAGTATAATACCGAATCAAAAGCGAGGGATAATATGAAAGATAAAAAAGCTGAAGCTTTAGAACAATTTATGACAGTAGTCTATGAAAAAGGATATTCTAGTGACATGGTAAAAGAAGAATGTGAAGAAATAATTAAAACGTGTACTGTAGAAGGAAATAGTATGGAAACAGTAGCTAATATATATACAGCAATGGCAGGATACACTATGGTACCAGGTATGCCGATAAATGAAAGAAAACAAATGGTAAAAGGAATGTTGTTAACGCAATTATTATATTTAGAATTTGGAAGAAATCAAGAATTATCTGAAGAACAACTATTTGCCTCTACAATAAGAATTGCAGAAAGAACCAATATGTTACCAAAGACAGAACAGCAAGCATTTCAGATAGGAGTTTCAGCAGAAGTAAGACTTCTATATTATAATAAAACAAAATAAAAAGAGCTAACTAAATAGCTCTATACTCATCCTTTCCTTTGAAAGGATTTTTTTTGTCGATATGATCAATAAACAAAATTCCATTTAAATGATCTAGTTCATGTTGAAAACAAATCGCCAATTCTTCACGACCTCTAACATGAATTTTTCTACCCTCCATATCATAAGCTTCCATTGTAACTCTAGCATATCTTGGAACAATTCCTTCTACTGGTCGATTAACAGAAAGGCAACCTTCTCCCATTTCTACATATATTTTCTCAACAGAATTACTAATAATCTTAGGATTAATTAATACATAAGTCTCAAACTCTCCTTCATCCACTTCATTCACAACTACAAAGTATCTTTTAGGAACTCCTAATTGTATAGCAGACATTCCCATACCGGGACGTAAATCATATTTTTCAGCTAATTCCTCGACTTGAGAATCATGCAAATAATCAATCATTTCTTGAATTAATTCTTTATCTTTCTTAGTTAATGGAAACTCAACTTCTTTACTAATCATACGTAATCTTTTATCTTTTTCATCTAAAATGTCTTTCATTTTAAGCATTGTTACCACCTCTTTATGCAAGTATATTTTACCAAAAAATAAAAGAAATGAAAAGTAAAAAAATAAAAACGTATAAAATTTATACGTCTTTAGAAAAATTAAGCTGTCCAGCGGCAACCAATAACAATAACAAGTAAGATAAATAAAACTAAAATGATTGCATAAGTAGAAGAGTTGTTGTTACCATAGTAAGGATAATATGGCATTTGACTATATTGCCCTGCACAACAACCGGTACCTGTACCATAATACATACGATAGCCTCCTTTACATAATCTATTATAAATTATGTAAATTGACAAAAAGTGTTAATAAAAAGGACCTAGGATAAATATAATTTAAGATTTTTTCCTTAAAATATGATATATTAAAATATAGAATGGAGAGTGATGCAATGAAAAAGATTATCAAATACGTTGATAAACCATTATTAATTGTTTCTGTATTACTTTTCATTATTGGACTAATTATGGTATTTTCAGCATCCAATGTAACAGCATATATGTCTCATGATGTAAGTCCTTATAATTATTTTATTAAGCAAGCAGTTTTTTTAGGAGTAGGACTTATCATGGCACTCATCATGATAAAATTCACCACGAAAGCATATGGTGTGTTTTCTTGGGGATTATTGCTAATAATTATTATTAGCTTACTGATGCTATTAGTCATAGGGCAAGCAAAAAACAAAGCAATCTCTTGGTATGACTTAGGACCGATTAGTATTCAGCCTAGTGAGTTTGCCAAAGTAATTACGATTGTATGGTTAGCTAGATACTATGAAAAAAATAAAAAAATGACCAGTTACACCAAAAGTTTATTTCCAATAGGTGTTTGTTTATTAATTACTTTTCTAATATTTATTCAACCCGACCTAGGAACAGCAATCATATATACAGTAATAGTAGGAGTAATGTTTTTAGCAGCACCCGTTATAAAGGAGATAAAGACAAAAACCATATTTGCACTACTAGGACTCATTGCTTTTGCCGGAGTAGTGTTAATTGGTTCAGGAAAGACAGTGCTCCTAGAACGACAACTAGAACGATTTGATTTTACCAATCCTTGTGATAAGTTATTAACGACCGGAAATCAAGTATGTAACTGCTATATAGCAATAAATAATGGAGGACTAACTGGAGTAGGACTAGGAAATTCTACTCAAAAGTATCTATATTTACCAGAACCTTATACAGACTTTATTTTTGCTATTATAGTAGAAGAGTTAGGAATCATTTTTGGAGTAGGAATCATAGTAATGTATATGTTTTTACTATATAGAATTTTAAAAATAGGAAGAGATAGTCCTACCAATAGAGGAGCACTTCTATGCTATGGAGTAGCTATCTATATCTTTTTACATATTGCGATTAATCTCATGGGAATATTTGGATTAATGCCAATGACCGGAGTACCATTACCATTTATGAGTTATGGAGGAAGTTTTACTATTTGTTTAATTGCAGCATTAACGATTGTACAAAGAGTAAGTGTAGAAAATGGGCTTTGTAAGGAAAAGGGCAGAAAGGAGTAATATTTTTTGACTTTTTATATAAAGTGAGATAAAATAAAGCTCACTAAGGAGAAAAAAGAAGATGAGTAATAAATTAAGATTACTAAAAGAAGTATTAATGAGAAATATAAAAGATGCCTCTCGAGTATTTATTGTAGGACATAACACACCAGACTATGATGCCATTGGTGCTGGTTTGGGTATGGCAAAAATTGCCAAAGAACTAGGAAAAGACGCTTATGTTATTGTGAATGATTCGCACCAAAGCCTAGATCCTGGTGTTGCAAAAGTAATAGAAGAAAGTAAAGAAGAATATATGTTTATTACCCTAGAAGAATATAAGCAATTAGCAGACTTAGATTCTTTACTAATAGCTGTCGATGTAAATAAAAAATATTTAACATCAGTACAAGACGACCTAGATAAGGTTGGAAATATTATAATTGTAGATCATCATCAAGAAACAGAACAAACGATGAAAGCAACTTATAAATATATAGATCCTCGTGCTTCAAGTACTTGTGAAATAGTTGCTCAACTACTACATAGCCTACAAATAAAATATTCCAAAAATATGGCAAATTATTTATATGCAGGTATTGTCTTAGATACCCAGAGCTTTCGAAAAAATACAACTGCAACCACTCATGATACAGCAGAAAAATTATATGCCAGAGGAGCAAGCTTTGAAGTAGTCAGTAAATGGCGTGTTGCAAATTT
Source organism: uncultured Bacilli bacterium (assembly GCA_944364005.1). The sequence continues at coordinate 3,499 of CALVVW010000003.1, forward strand.
TGAAGAAGATCAAAAATTAAACGACTTAATCTTTGGTTCTCATATAATAAGAGAAATTGGTGAAAGCGAAACAACAGAAATCAAAATAAATAACAATTCTATTCAAGTATTTCCTAATATCCTAGGTGCTCCCAATGTATCCTTTGTGATAAATAGAATGAAATTTAGAGAGAAATATCGTCAAGATATGTTAGCCAAAGCTGCGGATGATATATTAAATTATGTAGACGTTGCCATGGTGCTTGGTTATATAGATGAAGAAACAGTAGGAATAAGTGCTAGAAGTAAATGTGATGTGGATGTAGGACAGTTACTGGGAAAATTAGAAAAAATAGAACCTTCTGTATTTCCACAAAAAGAAACGATGTCACGTCCTGTTTGCACCGGTGGTGGTAATAAACAAAATGCGGGAGGAAGCATAACTACATCAGATATCTTTGCGGTAGAAGAATTTTTCATGAACGAACTAAAAGAAATGACGCCGGTAGAAGAGACAATAGTATCACAACAAGAAAATGAAGAACCAATTGTATTAGTAAAAAAAGAAGCAGAAGTAAAAGTATTAAAAAAATAATAAAGTAGAGTTTTCTAAAGGAACTCTTCTTTTTTTATCGAATAATAAAAGAAAGGAGGGTATATGACATTTCATTATAGGTATAGAAAACAAATATTAACGATAACAGTAATAGTAATAATCATAATAGCCATGACAGGATTTGGTATTTATAAATATCAAACTCGTCCCAAAAAAACAATAGATACGGTAAAGATAAAAAAGGAAACTACGAAAAAAGATTCTGCTGCTAAAAAAGCACAACCAGAAAAAGAAATAGAAGAGTATATGGTAGATATTAAAGGAGAAGTAGTAACACCTGGAATTTATAAATTAAAAAAATCATCCAGAGTAATTGATGTAATAGAAAAAGCCGGAGGACTAACACAAAATGCCGATACGACAGTAATTAATCTAAGCAAAAAAATAACAGATGAAATGGTAATTATTATCTATAGTAAACAAGAAGTAAAAAACTGGCTAAAAACCAAAGAACAAGAAGACTATCTGGAGGAAAAATGTAAAATATCAGAAGAAGGTAAAGTAGAAAATGATGCTTGCTTAGAAGATGAAAAAGAAGAAACCTCTTTGCAAGCAAAAGTAAATATTAATACCGCAACGAAAGAAGAACTAATGACACTATCAGGAATAGGAGAATCTAAAGCAGAAGAAATTATTACCTATAGAAAATCAACACCATTTAAAACGATTGAAGATTTAAAGAATGTCTCTGGAATTGGTGATGCAACTTATGGGCAAATTAAAAATTATATTACAGTCTAATTATGTTATAGTTTCTGTATTGATACTAGTAATATTAATTACTATACTAAGAATAAATCTACCAGTAAAAACGACATATAATCTAAACACGACCAAAGTAACAGGAATACTACTAAGTAGTAAAATAAAAGAAGAAAAAGTAACAATAATTATAAAAGGAAAAGATAAAATTCAAGGAACATATTATTTCAAAACAAACGAAGAACAAAAAACTTATCAAAAAGAATTTCAAATAGGAAACAAAATAACAATAACAGGTAAAATGACTCTACCAAAAACAAACACTACAAAAAATCTCTTTAATTACCAAGAATATTTAAAAAAAGAAAAAATTTATTTAATCATGCAAATAGAGAAAATAACAAAAAAAGAAAAAACTGTATCTTTATTCTATAAAATAAAAAATAAAATAGAAACAAGAGCAAAGAATCCCTACATAAAATCATTCTTATTAGGAGACCAATCAGAAATAAAAGAAGAAGTAAAGACTAGTTTTCAAACAAATGGTATTAGTCATTTATTTGCTATAAGTGGAATGCAATTTATCATAATAGAGGATTGTCTATCAAAAATATTAAAAAAATTGAATCTAAAAGAAAAAAACAATTTTAATATTGTAATAGTATGTCTCTTATTTTACCTATCAATATTAAATATGACAGCATCTATTCTAAGAGGAATATTATTTTTTACTTTATTTTCTCTAAACAGATATTGGAATCTAGCCTTAGCAAAGAAAACACTAATTACTATCGCCATTACTATAACATTATTAATAAATCCGTACTACATATATGAAGTAGGCTTCTGGTATTCTTATATCATTAGTATTGGACTAATTTATTTCATGAAGGAAGAGGCCTCCTATCTAATATCATTATTAAAAAGTTCCTACCTAGCATTTTTACTTAGTATTCCTATTAGTATTTATTATTTTTATGAAATAAATATAGCAAGTATCTTATATAATTTATTCTATATTCCATTCATTAATATGATTGTCTTTCCAGCAAGTATTATTACCTTTATATTTCCGGTAGTAGAGCCATTATATAATATAATAATAAAAGTATTAGAAACAAGTTCACTATATTTTAATAATATCAATTTTGGTAAATTTATTTTTGCCCGTATTCCACTTGTTTTTTATGTAGTAGAACTAAGTATTATTTTTCTATACTTAAAAACAAAAAAGAAAAAAATACTACTATTACTCTTACTAGGCTTAGGATTACACTATTATTTACCTAATATCTATCAAAAAGATTTTATAAAGATGATTGATGTAGGACAAGGAGACTCCATTTTAATTTATTCTAAAGGAAAAAGTAGTTTAATTGATACAGGAGGAAAAGTAGCATATGATGAAAAAGAATCATCAACAATTACCAAATATACAACCATACCATTATTAAAAAGTCTAGGAATAAGAAAATTAAACTATCTTTTTCTAACGCATGGAGATAAAGATCATGCAGGAGAAACCATCTATTTAGAAAAAAACTTTCAAGTAGATAATATTTATCTAAACTTAGGAAATAAACAATCACTAGAACAAAATATAAGTAAAAAAATACCAAGAACAAAACAAATAAAACAAGAGGAAATATTTCAAATAGGGAATTTTACTTTATACCAACTCAATAAAAAATGGGATGATGAAAATGCAGGAAGTTCTGTATTCTATGTAATTCATCCTAACATAACAGCACTATTAATGGCAGATGCGACTACAAAAACAGAAGCATATCTACAGAAAAATTATAATCTAAAAGTAGATATAGTAAAGATAGGACACCATGGTTCTAACACTAGTACTAGTCTATCATTCCTAAAAAAGGCAAAACCCAGACTTGCCTTAATATCTGTTGGAGAAAATAATAGATATCATCATCCAAGTAAAGAAGTACTAGATAGACTAAGTGCACAAAACATTCCTTATTTACAAACAAAAACATCGGGAACAATTACGATTTATCCCCAAACAGAAGAAATAGTAGAAGATATAGACAATTAGAAAAAAACAAGTTAAAATAAAAAAGAAGCAAAGGTGATTAGATGAAAAATATAAATAATGTAGTAGAAAAGAAATCGAATGAATTAGAGTTAATTCATTCCTATCAAGATGCTTGCAGTAACAAAGAATTTAAAAAATATGCAGATTCTCTAGGGATAGAGGAACAAATATTGATAAAGTATACATCTAGTCTAGAAGATGCTTATATGGAATACACAAATTGTAAAAATTGTAAAAGCTTAGCCTGTTGTAAAAATAAAGTAATAGGATATAGATACACACCAGAAAAAGAAAAGAATATTATAAGATTTTCTTATCTTGCTTGTAAATGGAACGTACTAGCACAAAAAGAGAATGCTTATAAAGAAAACTTAGAACTATTTGATATGCCAATAGAAATAAAAGAAGCTTCCCTAAAAGAAGTATATACAGATGACAAATCAAGAATACCAATTATAAAATACTTTAAAGAATTTATGGATAAATATCAAATGAAAGAAAATCCCAAGGGACTGTATTTAACAGGTTCTTTTGGAAGTGGAAAAACCTATTTAATTGCAGCCCTATTAAACGAAATGGCCAAAAAGAAAACTCGATGTGCACTAGTATATTATCCTGAGTTTTTACGAAGCCTAAAATCATCATTCCAAACAGATTACAGTGAAAGATTTAACTTTATCAAAACATCTCCAGTTCTATTATTAGATGATATAGGTGCTGAAAACGAAAGTAACTGGTCAAGAGATGAAGTACTAGGCCCTATATTACAATATAGGATGCAAAATCACTTACCAACTTTCTTTACTTCCAACCTAACACTAGAGGAATTAGAATTCTCTCTAGCAACCACATCATCAGGCGTGGATAAGGTAAAAGCTAGAAGAATCATAGAGCGAATTAAGCAATTAACAGTAACAATGGAATTAATTGGTAAAAATAGAAGAAATTAAGTATTATTTTTATTTACAAAAAAAACAAAAAGTGGTATGATAGTCTCATTTCTAGGGGGCAGCATAATGAAGATACTAAGGAAGTTCAATACGCAAGAAAATATAAAGAAATTATCTATTTTTATATTATTACTTGCTTTTTCATTAACTTATTATAATAACAATATTAAAGCACAAGAATATCAATTAAATTATGAATTGATTAATACCAAAGATATGGCTATGGTAACAAATCCAGAAAAAAAAGAATCCTCTAAACAAACAATGAGTATCTTTCAAATTTATAAACAGATGAGTACATTAAACAATAATCAAGATGGTACATTAGTACCAGTAGACTTACCTGCAAAAAATAACTCAGTAGCGACACTAGAAGCGCCAAAGAGAATTTGGTATCTTCCAACAGAAGTGGGCCGTATAACAAGTTATGTTTCTGCTTCCCATTTTGCCTTAGATATTACAAGCTATAGAGGAGAAGGAGAACCAATATATCCAATAGCCAATGGAGTAATATCAAGTATATATACAGATTCAGCCGGAGCAAAAATTGTAACTGTAAATCATAATATCGACGGACAAAATTATACATCTCAATACGTACACTTATCCAATTACGCTCCAAACTTATATGTAGGAAAACCAGTAACTATTAATGACTACCTAGGATTCATGGGAACAACAGGAAACTCAACTGGAGTTCATTTACATATTGCCCTAGTAGATTGTAGTTATACAGATTCTAATGGAAGTTGTCCAACACTAAATAGTTTCTTTACCTATGGTAGACAAAGATATTACCAAGGATTTCAAGGACTACAATCAGTAATGGATGTACCATTATCTTGGACAAGCAGATAAAAAGAGTTAGTAATTTATTTAGTATTACTAACTCTTTTACATTCTTTCAATACTTGGCATCTATGATGAAAATGAGAAGCAATACTGTCTTGTAATTTTGTATCAATAGGAACTCCCGTATTAATAACTTCATTAAGAATAGAAGAAATATCAATAGTTTCTAACGTATTTAAAAAAGAATAAAATCTATTCGAATAATAACTATCAGAAGTATTTAAAAACTTATTTAACTTTTCAATATCACTATGAATGTAATCTTCATTATCAACCCCTAATAAAACATGGTCATTATAAATACTAGAAGTATCGTGAATAGGTGCTAGTCTAACACCAGCTTCTCCCTCAATAATTTCAATATTACCTAATGTTCTATCGCCCTCACCAAGTAACATATCAAACATAAAAATATCACAGATTCCATTCATAAGTTTCTCCACAGTATCAGGACTATATTTTTCTTCCAACGCAAACCAAATATCTTCTAAATTATTCAAACGACGCATATCTTGATAATCAAAAAAATCCTCATCATCCTCCTGCATTTCATAAAAGTAGTTCTCCATCAAAGTATGTAAATTATAACTAGACTCGTTACTATGTAAATAACTCTCACTAAGAAGACCAATTTCATCTTCCATAATTGCCACCTGTTCATCTAAATAAGGAAGTCCTAAATGATAAGCAACCCGCATAGATATCATTTCCATGATTAATTCTCGCATAGGCACTTGTTTAAAATAATACAATTTATCATCTAATATAAAATTATAAATAGCATGACTTCCTCGAAAATTAGGACGTATCTTTTCTAATCTTGTTTTATCTAAATGAATAATCTCACTCATAGGTATCACCTGAATAATATTATATAAAATTTATAAAAGACTGAAAAGAAAAGATTGCACGAAAACAAAAAAAGTGATATGATAACGACATAGCGTGAAATACATTGACAAAGGATATGGTAAATTAGAACCTTTTTAAAAGAGACTTCGTGGCTGGTGGAAACGAAGAAAAGACTAATTTATTACTCCCTTTCGAGTAAGATTATAAAAATAATCTCGGTAATACCGTTATAAAAAAAGAGTAAAAAGAAGGATGGTACCGTGTACAAAGCACTCCTAATAGGAGGTGCTTTTTTTAATTATTGAAGGAGTAAAAAATGAAAAAACCATTAGTAAAAAATTTTTCTGAGGAAGTATTGTTTACTTTAGAAAGTCAAAAACAGGATGAAAAATTTACAAAATATGTTAGAACAATTCTAACAGGCCGGTACTTAGATGACAAAGTTACGATTTCCTCATTGGCAAAAAGATTTAAAAGAGCAAATATAACATCATTTCAAAAAGACTTGTTATGGGATACAATTAGCCTAAAATTTGCAACATCCCCGATAGTAGAATTAAAAGAAAGTTATAATATAATTGATAATATGCCAATAGACTACTTAGTAAGAGTAACTCAAAATTGTCTCCATCCTAGTCTAAAAGAATATGCTAGAGTAGTTTGTTATGAAAAACAACTAAAGATGGAAGAAGAATTAGGACTAGATCCTGTAGATTATGAAAAATATGAAGAAGATGAAGTAATAATAAATTCGCAGCAAGTAGCTATGAAAGTAAAAAAATTACGAAAATAATAAGATAGTAAAATAATAATGCATTTTTTAAAGGGTGGTGATAAAGTGATAAGTAAAAGAGAATTAGAAAATTACTTTTCGAAACATAGACAAGTGTTAACGATTACTCAACTTCAAAAAAAATTCAGTATATCAAATGCAGAAAAAACTAATTTTTTAGATATATTAGTTTCTTTAGAACAAGAGGGTAAAATAATTGTAAATGATGATAATACTTGTCTTTCAATTCCTACTGACCATTATTTAAAACATGGAACAGTTCAAGTCTCAAACCGTGGAAATTATTACATAAAAGATAAAAATGGTCAAAGAATCAACTTACCATATAATAGTAGATATAATATTAAAGAAGGAGATCATATCTTTGTTGAAGAACAAGAAATACAAACGTCATATAAAGGATACCATGAAGGGTTGATTGTTCATAAAACTGCAAAACCAAGGCAATTAGAACCAACATCAGAAATGGTACAATCAGAAATAAAAAAAGAGGTTGGTACTTTTAATTTATATATTATGGTTGATAATAAAAAAATATATATATCACCTAAAAATTATAATAGTGCTTATCCAGGTGACATTGCCAGTGTTTCCATAAATGCTAATGGAAGAGAAGCAAAAGTTGTTGAAGTTTTAGAAAGAAAAAATCAATTTCATGTGTTTTACTGCAAACAAGTAGGAAGTGAAAAGAGATGGATTCCAATTGGAACAAATGAATTTCCTATTAATCAAACTCCTAATGAATATTTTCAAATAGGTGATAGGGTAATCGCAAGTATTAAAGAGAAAACAAAAGATGGCTACAATATAGAAATTACACAGAAGCTAACTGCCAATAATACATTCGAAGAAATGACAGAGAGTACCTTACTTGATTACGGGTTCCACCTTTCGTTTTCCTCTAAAGCAATGGCAGAAACTATGAAAATTTCTACTACTATTCCAGCAGAAGAAATAAAAAAAAGAAAAGATCTTCGACTTCTACCAACCTTTACAATTGATTCAGAAGATGCAAAAGATTTAGATGATGCAGTCTCAATAGAAAAAGTAGGAAGCAATTACAAACTATATGTTTCAATTGCTGATGTTAGTTATTATGTAAGGCCAAGCATGGCTCTGTTTAAAGAGGCAATAGAGCTTGGAACAAGTGTTTATCCACCTGGATTAGTTTACCCTATGCTACCACAAAAATTATCAAATGGAGTTTGCTCTTTAAATCCTAATGAAGATAGATTAACGAAAACTTGTGAAATTTTATTAGATAAAGAGGGAAACGTCTTAGATTATCAAATTTATAATAGCGTAATTAATAGTAATTATAAGATGTCTTATCAAAAAGTGAATAAATTATTAGAAGGAAAAGAAATTGTTGAAGAATATTTACCCTATTACCACAATTTAATAGAGATGTACCAATTATCAAATTTATTACAAAATAAAAGATTAAATCAAGGCTTTTTGTGTTTAGAAAGTGAAGATATAAAAATTAAAATAGATTCCTCCGGAAATCCTATTCAGATAGAAGAGAATGATAAAGGACCAGCACAATTATTAATCGAAAATTTTATGGTATTGACTAATACATGTGTTTCTGAATATGCATACTGGTTAGATATTCCATTCGTATATCGAAATCACGAGCCTCCAGAGGCACAAAAAGCAAGACAACTAGAAAGTAATCTTTCAGTACTACATCAAAAAATAAAAAAAATTTCTAATATTCAAGAACCTAAAATGTTACAAAAAGTATTATTAAGTTTAATAGAAGGAACAACAAAAGAAGAAGCAAAATATATTTCAGATATATTCTTAAAATCATTTTCTAAAGCGTATTATTCGAACATGAATAAAGGACATTATGGATTAGCTCTAGATTTTTATGGAACTTTTACTTCACCAATTCGTAGAGCAAGTGATTTGTTAAATCATCTATTTATTGAAGAAATAATTAACCCGAATGAAAAGATTGATAATTTAGAAAATGTTAAGGAAAATTTAGAATTAATATGTTCACACATCTCACTTCAAGAAGAAAATGCAGAACATGTAGAAGCAGATATAAATGCTAAATTATTGTATCAATTAGGATTACAATATAAAGATAAAACATTAGATGGAAAAATTGTTTTTTTAACAGACTCTATGATGTACATAAAAACAGAACAGCAGATTCCAGGATTTATTTTATTAAATAAAAAATATAAGTATGATTTTGTTAAGAAAGAAGTACGAGATTGTAAAAATGGTTTTACCTATCATATAGGCAATTCAATCCCTGTACGCTTAGAACGTGAACAAAAGAATGGAAGTATATTAGCATTTCACATAGACAAATCTAAATTAGAACAAGAAAAACAATTAATAAAGAGGAGAGATAAAAAATGATAAATATAAAAGAAAATGAAAAATTAAGTATAATGAACCATTCTTGTGCTCATTTATTAGCACAAGCAGTAAAGCACCTATATCCAGAGGCAAAATTCTGGGTAGGACCAGTAATAGAAGAAGGTTTCTATTATGACATTGACTTAGGAGATAAAACATTAACAAATGAAGATCTTCCTAAAATAGAACGTGAGATGAAAAAAATTGCGAAAGACGGAAAAAGAATCGTCCGTCATGAATTAACAAAAGAAGAAGCCCTAGAGATGTTTAAAGATGATCCATACAAATTAGATTTAATCTCTAGAATGGATGAAAAGGAAGAAAAGATTTCTTGCTACAGTCAAGGAGATTTTACAGACCTTTGTAGAGGACCACACGTAGATACAGTAAAAGAATTAAAACATTTTAAACTAATCAAACATAGTGGAGCATACTGGAAAGGTGATGCCAAAAACAAGATGCTTCAAAGAATCTACGGAGTATGTTTTGAAACAGAAGAAGACCTAAATGCTTACTTAAAAGAACTAGAAGAAGCAAAAGAAAGAGACCATAGAAAGATTGGAAAAGAACAAGAATTATTCATGACACACGAATTAGTAGGATCTGGTATGCCATTATGGTTACCAAATGGAGCATTAATCCGTCATGAACTAGAAAACTATATCTACCAAAAAGAAGAAGCTCAGGGATATAATCATGTATACACTCCATGTGTTGGTACCGTTGATTTATATAAAACATCAGGTCACTGGGATCATTATAAAGAAAATATGTTCCCTATGATGAAAGTAGATGATGAAGAATTTGTCCTTCGTCCAATGAACTGTCCACATCATATGTTAGTATATAAAAATAAGATGCATTCTTATAGAGACTTACCAGTTCGTATAGGAGAATTTGCAACAGACTTTAGATATGAAGCAAGTGGAGCAGTAAAAGGATTGGAAAGAGTTCGTTGCATGTGTCAAAATGATGCGCATCTATTTGTAAGACCAGATCAAATTGGAGATGAGTTTAAACGAGTAGTTAGCTTAATTCTAGATGTATATAAAGATTTTGGTATTAAAGACTATAAATTTAGATTATCTCTAAGAGATAAAAATGATAAAGAAAAATATTTTGATGATGACGAAATGTGGGATACTGCTGAAAATAAACTAAGAGAAGTATTAAATGAACTTGGAGTAGACTACTTTGAAGCCGAAGGAGAAGCTGCCTTCTATGGACCAAAACTAGATGTTGAAGTAAAACCAGCAGTTGGACCAGAAGTAACACTTTCAACTTGTCAACTAGACTTTTTATTACCAAGAAGATTTGAATTAACTTATGTAGATTCTAATGGAGAAAAACAAACTCCAGTAGTAATCCATAGAGCAATATTCGGAACATTTGACCGTTTCACAGCTTTCTTAATTGAAGAGACAAAAGGTGCATTCCCTACATGGCTTGCTCCAACACAAGTAGAAGTAATTCCAGTATCATCAGAATTTCAAGGAGACTATGCAAGCGTCGTAACAGAAAAATTAAAAGAACAAGGTATCCGTGCAGAACTAGATGATAGAAACGAAAAACTAGGATATCGTCTAAGAGAAGCACAAACAAAGAAAGTTCCATATACACTAATTCTAGGAGATAACGAAAAACAAGATAACACAATTAGTTACAGACTACACGGACAAAAAGAAACAACAACAGTATCACAAGCAGAGTTTGTAAAATTGATTAAAGAAGAAATAGCCAACAAAGCATTAAGAAAATAACAAGAGTATATTTCAAACAACTCTTGTTATTTTCTAATTAAATAGATACAATAAAATAAGAAAGTAGTTGAAAATATGAAAGAAAAAATATCAGAAGAAATATATAGAAAAGCTATAGAAAAATGGCAAGCACTACATCCTGAAAAAAGATATTTAGATATTAAGCAAAGAGAAACAGTAGAACTAGAAGGAATCGGAGTAATAAATTTAGGAAGTCTAATAAGCATTAGAAGAGGAATTTATAATGCAATGCAACAGGGAGAAAAATACAGCAAATATAAAAAATTAACAGAAGAACAAATTGTCTGGGACACGGAACATGGGATGATTTGGAATTATGAAGTATGGCAAGAAAATAACTATCGCCAGGCAGTAGAAAAATGGCAAGCACTACATCCCGAAGAAGAATATTTAGACGTCAAAGCGAGAGAAACAGTAGAATTAGAAGGAATTGGAGTAATAAATCTAGGAAGTCTAATAAATACTAGAAGAGGAATTTATAACGCCATGCAACAAGGAACAAAATATGGGACGTCAAAAGATTTAACGGAAGAACAAATTGACTGGGATGAAAAGCATGGAATGATTTGGAATTATGAAGCTTGGCAAGAAAATAACTATCGTAGGGCAGTAGAAAAATGGCAAGCACTACATCCCGAAGAAGAATATTTAGACGTCAAAGCGAGAGAAACAGTAGAATTAGAAGGAATTGGAGTAATAAATCTAGGAGACCTAGTAAGTAAGAGAAGAAGTATTTATAACGCTATGCAACAGGGAGAAAAATATCATAGGCGAAAAAATCTCACCGAAGAACAAATAGTCTGGGACACAAAACATGGCATGATTTGGGATTATGAAGCTTGGCAAGAAAATAACTATCGCCAGGCAATAGAAAAATGGAAAAAACAGCATCCTGAAAAAGACAATTTAGATATTAAGTACTCCGAAACAATAGAATTAGAAGGAATTGGAGTAATAGCTTTAGGAAGGTTAATAAATACTAGAAGAGGTATTTATAATGCCATGCAACAAGGAATAAAATATGGAAAATTCAAAGATTTAACGAAAGAACAAATTGCCTGGGACACGTCACATGGAATGATTTGGGATTATGATGAATGGCAAGAAAATAACTATCGCCAGGCAGTAGAAAAATGGAAAAAACAGCATCCTGAAAAAGACAATTTAGATATTAAGCAAACAGAAACAGTAGAACTAGAAGGAATCGGAGTAATAAATTTAGGAAGTCTAATAAGTGTTAGAAGAGGAATCTATAATGCCATGCAACAAGGAGAAAAATATTACACTTACAAAGATTTAACGGAAGAACAAATTGCCTGGGACGAAAATCATGGAATGATTTGGGATTATAAAAAGTATCAAGAAGAACACCAAACAACATCTAAGAAAAGTCAAAACACATTAGAAAAGTATACTGAAATTTTTAAAGGAGATAGAACAAAAGCTGAAAGGGTAGTAAGCTGTCTAGAGTCTTTACGAAATCAAAGAAGAAGTAGAAAAAAACAAATTTATAATATAGATAACATATTAAAAGAATTTGATGTAGACCAAGCAAAATTACTAAACCAGCTAGCAAGAGTAAGAGAAAAAGGAAAAGAACATGAGCCAGTTTTAATGAAAGGTGACGAAACTCTAAGAAAGTTTTGCATTGATAATGGTTATAATTATGAAGTAATATCAAGAGCTGTAAGACTACATCAATTGTTACCATATTCTAGTTTAGAAGAGACAATGAATAGAGTGATTATTGATTATAATCATAACGGACAACATGAACCACCTACGTGGATATATGAAAAATATGGTACACAAGTAAAATCTATTCTAACTGATTTAAACCTAGATTCTTCCGCAATAATAAAAAACATGACAGAAAATGTAGTAACTCTAGAAGAAACTATTAGACATGATGCTTTCTTAAGATGTAGAAAAGAAAGTACGAATGCCTGGTTAGAAGAACCGTATAATTATTTAGTAGAAGAATTAGATAATACCAAAGGACAAGAACAGACAGAAGAGGATATCTTAGTCATGGGGAAAATATTAATTAATGAATATCATCTAACTAGAGAAGAATTTTCTATCTTAGTAGAATCCTTCGGAAGATATGCCAATGCCATCAGGGGATATCAAATGTACGATGTGGGATTAGAAACAAATGAAGAAAAAAGAATAGAAAAAATAAAAACATATCAAATGTCGGAAGAAGATATCGAAGAAAGTTTCTTTGTTCCCTTAAAATTTGAAGATGGTGTTCTACTAGGAAAACAAAGTGAATTATATCAAAGAAGAAACTTAATGAGACAATATATCATAGACTGGAATGAATACACTGATGATGAGAAAATAGAAGCAATTAAAACCAATCATTTTAGTCAATCAGAAGTAGAAGAGATGGAAAAAACTAGAAAAGGAATTGATAACGCAATATCAAGAAGTAGAAGATAAGGTTTACAAAAAGTAAATCTTTTCTTTTATATGAAATAGTTATATAATAAAATAACATTTAAAGGAGAAAACTATGAAATTTAATATGAGATATAATGATAAAAAATTGAATGAAATAAAGATATTGATAAAAAATTGAATGAAATAAAGATATTGATAAAAAAGAACATGGTAAGTCAAGCAAAAACTGCAATAGATAAGTATCGCGAAGAGTATCCAAATGATAATCAAATAAAATTTTACGATGGTTTATTATTAATGAAAACAGCAACACTGCAGAAAGAAGAAGCTTCTAAATTATTTGATGTTGCATTTGATATCTTTACAGAAGTGTATGAAGAAAAAGAGATTATGTCCGACCAATCCCTATATGAGATGGGAATGATAAAAGTATATATAAACGATTTTGATGGTGCCATAGCATGTTTTACAAAACTAATAAACGAAAGTTCATATGACCAACCGTTTGCAGTAATAGAACTAGCAAAATGTTATCAAAAAAAAGGTAAAACAACAAAAGCTAAAGAAGTGTTAAAAGAAAAATTAAAGTCTTCAGATAATAAACATATTATTTTAGCTTTGGCAGAATTAGAATTACAAACAAAAAATACAAAAGAGGCTAGAAGATTAGTGGGATTAATAGAAGAAGAACAAAGTAATTTTTATAGAAAAGTATTATATATAAAAGGAAAATTGGCAACCGTAGAACAAGAATATAATAAGGCATATACTTATTTAACGCAGGCACAAGGTACAAAAAAAGATAATGTTTACTGGTTATCTCAATTAGAACTGGCTAAACTATATGAAAAATTAGAAAGAACCGCTGATGCCAGAAAATGTTATCAAGCCGCAACTCGTAACTCATCGGCTGTTTTTTCAAATGAAGGATATTTAAATTTAGGGTTATTAGAAATGAAAGAACAAAACTTTCAATCGGCAAAAAAGTATCTTCAGAAAGCAGCAACTTCTAACTTAGTACTATCAATAAAGGCTTACTTTAGTTTAGCATATATTGCTATTAGAGAAGAAGAATATGATACTTGCTATAATATAATAGAAAAATTAGAAACTAAAGATTTAAATTTTGAACTAGAAAGAAGTCTAAAAAAATTAAAGTTATATACAGATAAAAAAGTAGGTAAACCTATTCCAAAACAAGACTATAAATATACAGAAAAACAAATTATTGACTATAGTGAGGATAAAGCAATAAAGTATATTGGAGAACTTCATACAGAAAATGATGCTTTATCTGTGTTTGGAGATGATATAAATATAAATACACTGTTTTATCAAGTGAAAGCTAATATTAAAAATATTACACCAAATATAAGCAGTCTATTAGATGAATACATTTTAACAGTCCCAAATGTTGGATATGGTCCTACGGGAGCAACAGACAAAATAAAAGTATTATGCTTACCAAATACAGATTCTATCATTACAATGTATCCTATAAATCAAAATGGAAGTAAGCCAGTAGAAGAAGAAAGACCAAAAGCAGCAATAAAGAGAATGTCACAAATTGAAAAATTTAATGCTAGGTATGGGAAAAAATAAAATAATGAAATAAATAGGAAAGAAAAGTAAATATGAAAAAATTAAATCCTAATAATCCTCTAGATACAGGATTAATAGAAGAACTAGAAGAAGATAAAGGAATTTTTGGAGAAAGAGGATACCTAGGACCGCTAAACGGTGAAATAAAAAGAAAAAGTCATTTATATCGTGAAGAATTATATGACAGTCCTTATATTATTTATCATCAAAGTTATCCGATTGGCTATCTAAAAATATCACCTGTGTTTATGTATGAAGGAGAAAATGTAATAGATATCTCTTATGCTATCCATAAAGAGGCAAGGCACAAAGGGTATATGTATAAAACTCTAGCAGGGTTAGTTGACACGCTGTATAATATGTATAGTGAAATTGATAATATAATGTTACTGATTGATTATAAAAACAAAGAAGATCAAAATCTTGCAGTAAACCAATATGAAACATTAAAAAATTATGCCGAAAGTGTATTAAGCATGAGTAAAACAGAAGTTACGCCACAAGCAAGTATAGGAAAAGCAAAATAATTAATATGAAAAACAAAAAGTAAATCTGAACAAGATTTATTTTTTTTGTCAACAATCTGTCAATAACTAAAAAAATCCACTAGCAAATATTTACAAATATATCTTTTTTGAGTTAATATATAGGTAATCAGTGGTAGCTGGTGGTAAAAAGTGGGGGATTTATATGTTCATGGGAGAATATCATCATTCAATCGATGATAAAGGAAGATTAATTATTCCAGCAAAGTTTAGATCAGAATTAGGTGATAAGTTTATTATCACTAGAGGGATTGAAAATTGCTTATTTGCATATCCCGAAAAACGCTGGGAAGAAATCGTCCATAAACTAGAATCCTTACCATTTACCAAAAAAGATGCAAGAAATTTTACACGTTTCTTTCTATCAGGTGCTACTGTAGCAGAATTTGACAAGCAAGGCCGTGTTAATATTACCTCCCCACTAATTAATTACGCTGGTATCGAAAAAGAATGTATCATCATCGGTACTGGTGATAGGTTAGAAATATGGTCAGAAGATGCTTGGAACAGTTTTTTCAATTCTGCTTCCATCAACATGTCTGATATAGCCGAAAATTTATTTAACGAAAGTGTGGATTTATAGTGGAAAAGCATATTAGTGTATTATTAGAAGAATCAATATCTGCTTTAAATTTAAAAGAAGATAGTATAATTGTAGATTGTACCTTAGGCTATGGAGGACACAGTAGTTACATCTTGAAACGAATAAAAAGAGGGAACCTATTCGCCTTTGATCAAGATAGTGAAGCAATTCGGCATAGTACTAGTCGCCTTAGTGCGATTGGTACTAACTTCACTATTATCAAAAGTAACTTTGTAAACTTAAAAGAAGAACTAAATAAATTAAATGTCCATGAAGTAGATGGCATCCTTTTTGATTTAGGAGTATCCTCTCCTCAACTAGATGATGCTTCTCGTGGATTCTCATATCATGAAGATGCAAGACTTGACATGCGTATGAATAAAGACAATCCTCTTTCTGCTTACGAAGTAGTAAATAACTATACGAAAGAGGAATTAACCAATATATTTTATAAGTACGGGGAAGATAAATTTTCTAAAAATATTGCCAAAAAAATAGTAGAAGCAAGAGCACAAAAACCAATCGAGACAACACTAGAATTAGTAGAAATAATAAAAAGTGCTGTCCCAATGAAATTTAGAAAAGACAAGCATCCTGCACGCCAAATCTTTCAAGCAATAAGAATAGAAGTAAATCATGAACTTGATGTATTACTTCCTGCCCTAGAGCAAGCTTTGTCTTTGATAAAAGTAGGAGGAAGAGTAGTAGTAATTACCTTCCATTCTCTGGAAGATAGAATAGTAAAGCAATATTTTAAAGAAAAATGTAAAATAGATGATAAAGTAAAAGGATTACCCAATATTCCAGAAGAATATTTACCAGATTTTAAATTAGTAGTAAATAAAGCGATTCTTCCCAGTGAAGAAGAACTAAAAAATAATAATAGAGCAAGAAGTGCCAAACTTCGAGTAATAGAAAAAATAAAATAAGAAAGAAGGAGGAAAAATGAGAAAAGTAAAAAAGCGCCTAAAGATGTCTAAATTTGAAAAATTAATTTATACTTTAGCTTTATTCTTGTTAGTAATTTCTCCGGTATCCATTGTTTTTTCAAAAGCAACATTAGCTAATATCAACTATGAAGTAGAAAAACAAAAAAAGATGATAGAAGAACAACAGAAAACAAATGAAAGCTTAGCAATGACCATCAATGAATTAGCTTCCCTTACAAAAATCCAAGAAGTTGCAGAACAACAAGGACTAAGTTATAATAATAATAATATAAAAACTGTAACAGAAGATGAAAAATAGGATGTGAGGAAATGAAAAAAGCAAAAAAGAGAAAGAAAAATAATATCAGATATTCAAAGATAGTAATTTTTGCTTCTCTTTTTTTGTTTGCTTGCATGATTGGTAGGGTTATTCAATTAGGATTATCACCAGAAATAGATGGTATAAACTTAAAAGAATTAGAAAGTAAAAGAACAACAAAAACAGAAATATTATCTGCAAAACGAGGTAGTATTTACACAAGTGATGGAAATGCATTAGCACAAAATGTTTCTTCATATAAATTGATTGCTTATCTAAGTCCTAAAAGAACGACGGATAAAGACAATCCACAACACGTAGTAGACAAAGAAAAAACAGCCGAAGCGTTAGCACCAATATTAGAAATGACTAAAGAAGAAGTATTGGGATATCTATCAAAAGAAAATGTCTATCAGACAGAATTTGGAACCAAAGGAAAAGGTTTATCAGAACTTAAGAAAAAGCAAATAGAAGATCTTCATTTACCAGGTATTGACTTTGTAGAAAGTTTTAAAAGGTACTATCCCAGGGGAGATTTTGCATCATACACAGTAGGATATGCAAAATCAACAACAAATGAAGAAACAGGAGAAGAGACAATTTCTGGTGAAATGGGAATAGAAAAATACTATGATAAGATTTTAAAAGGAGAAGATGGATACGTTCAATATCAAAAAGATTTACAAGGATATAAGATTGCGGACACCAATGAAGTAAGAAAGGAAGCATCTCAAGGAAAAGATATTTATCTAACAATTGATAGTCAAATTCAATTTTTTGTAGAACAAGCCCTAAATAATGCGGATATAGATTATGATTGGGAATGGTTTAATATCACTATTATGGATGCAAAAACAGGTGCATTACTAGCAACTGCAACCACACCATCATTTGATCCTAACTTAAGAAATATAACAAATTATCTAGATCCTACGATTTCATCACCATACGAACCAGGTTCCACTATGAAAACATTTACGTATATGGCAGCTATGGAAAATGGTGTCTATAATGGGCAAGAAACATATTTATCCGGAGTATACACAACAACTGATGGTACCCAGATAGGTGACTGGGATCGTAATGGCTGGGGAGTAATTACTTTTGATAAAGGTTATGCTATGAGTAGTAACGTTGGAGTAATTAATCTAATTAATCGTCATATGAGTAGTGCCATGTTAAGAGAATATTTTAAAAAATTAGGTTTTGGCAGAAAAACAGGAATTACGCTGCCAAATGAAGAAGCTGGAAAATTAAATTTCAAATATGAAACAGAAATCTATAATGCAGGATTTGGTCAAGGTATCACAACAACACCAATTCAAAATGTGAAAGCGATGACTTCTTTAACCAATGACGGAATGCTACTAGAACCATTTATTGTAAAAAAAATAGTAGATCCTTCTACAAAAGAAGTAATTTTAAAAAACAAGAGAACAGAAATAGAAAGAGTAGCATCCTCAGAAACAGTTGCTAAAATAATTCAATTAATGGATGATTGTGTCAATGGAATAGGAAATACTGGAAGCGGTTTTAGAATACCAAGCGGAGAACTTATCGGAAAAACAGGTACTGCTCAGATTGCATCAGAAGATGGAAGTGGATACTTATCAGGAAAAGAAGATATTATTTCTTCATTTTCTGGAATCTATCCAAAAAGTGATCCTAAATTAATTATTTATGCGTCTGTAAAAAGGCCATCAGGAGGAAGCCAAAAACCATTATCCAATGCCATTAAAGAAATAGTAAATAATGCCTCCAAATATTATGGAAATGACGATACAGCAACACCAGAAATCCCTATTACAGAATATGAAATGCCAAGTTTTATTAACAAAGACTTAGAATCGAGCAAGACTACACTAACAGCAGCAGGAATTACTTATACAATATTAGGATCAGGAAATAAAGTAATAAAACAATATCCTGAAAAAGAAGATACCATTACTAATAAAGATACTGTATATTTAATTACTAATGATCAGAATTTGACAATACCAAATGTAACAGGCTTATCTTCTAAAGTAGCAAATAGTCTACTAAGTCTATTAGGTGTAAAAGTAAATCTAGATGGAATCGGTTATGTAACGGCACAAAGTATTCCAGAGTCTACACCAATTACAGCAGGATTAGAAATAACACTCACTCTAAGTCCTAAATTTAGTAGTAGTTAAAGGAAGTGTAAAAGTGAATAAAGCCTTATTCATAATAGAAATAATTGGAGTAATAATTGCTATTATTGTTGTTCTAATAGTAAAAGTAATACCAGAATATAAAAACTCACTTGGTAGTAGCGAAAAAATATTTATGTATGGAAATTACAAAACAAGTATAGAAATAAAAATAGAAACTGGACCAGAATTTATATTAATAGTAAATGAAGATAATCAAATTTCTAATATCTTCTTTGAAAATGAACAATCTACTATATTAGCAAATAAAGATATAGAATCAAAAAAAATTACTACTGCCATTACAGAAATAATACAAATATTCATACAAAATAATCAATTAGAAAGCAAAAAAGTAACAATAATTAATTATGGTAATACACAAATATATAACGAAGTTACAACAAAATGGAAAGAAGAATTAACAAAAAACAACATATCATCTCCGATAGAAACACAATCTTCTACACTGCAAGAAAAAGCACAAAGTCTCAATATAGAAGAAACAGAACCAGATAAAATATTATGGTCTTTATATGAAATCTCCTATGAATTTATGGATAATACAGAATTATCTACAAACAAAGAACAAAACTTAACAAAAGAACAAGCCCTTACGTATACGGATAATATATATCAGAAATTACAAACATACATGATAAATAAAGGAATTAAAAATCAATCCAGAGATGATACATCAATGCCAATACAATATATTCCAGGTGATGTAAATAATGAAATATATCCCCAAGCAAGTAGCTGGTATTATATAGAAGATTATAAAATATATGCTGAAATTACATTATCGGGAGGAGTAAATAAGTATACCTATTGTTATAATGGTTCTCTAGAACAAAAGAAAGAAGGAATGTGTACATGAAAAAGTTAATAAAAAATAAAAATGTCATCATCGCGATACTTTGTCTCACTATAATAGTACTAAGTATAGGGTTTACACTAATTGCTTTAAAGTTAAAAGAAAGAGAAAGTAAAAATAAGATATATGATGTATCAATAGTGAGAATTCAAGAAGGAACAGCAATCAAAGGAGGAGAAACATTACCAGCAGGTACAAGTAAAATAGAAAATAATGGAAAAACAGCAGAGTTTGAGTTTAAATTAAATAATCCAAAAGATACTTTAACTTACATTATTACTGTTAAAAATAATGGTAATTTAAAAGCAAAAATTGACGGACTATCAGAAAGTCCTGATTATCTAAATAGTAATCTACAGGCCAATATGATTCTACCAGTAATTATAAATCATAATGATATTACTAACCAAGAATTAAATCCTGGAGAAGAAATCAATTTAACAATATCGATAGAATTTACAAGTAACGGTTTACCAATGGAAAAAATTATTCCCTATAAAATAAGTATACTATCGTCTTGTTTAGAATAAAAGCGATACGGAAAAAACAAATAATTTTATATATACTAGTATTAAATGAGGATAATTTTTGAAACAGTTTAATTCATTAGAATTAGTAGTATTTGTACAACAAAAATCAAGATAGGAAAAAAGGAAAAGAAAATCTAAGAAATGAAACGCTTTTATCTATAAAATTATCGACATTCTTTTTTTCGTTTGATATAATGAATACATAATAGGAGTAAGGATATGGAAAGTAATAAAGTAAAAAAACAAAAAACAAAAATTATAGTCATTTTTCTAGTAGCACTAATTTTATTAATAGCTGGAATAATATTATCCTATTTTTCTTCCGCTCAATATGTTGCTCAAAGAGTAGTCAAAGTAATGGGAAAAAATATGGTAGAATTAGTAAACAATGGTAATCAAAATACTGGATTAGAAGAGAATTTTAAAACAACTAGTACAATAAAAATGAATTTACAAAGTGAATATTTTCAAGCTTTATCAACATTAAGTCCAGACTATCAAGGAGTATCCAATTTATTAAGAAATTTAACTAATACAGAAACACAAATAACAATGATACAAGATCAAAAACAAAAGAAAATGTTAATAAATTATGATACAAAGTTATCAGGAGAATCTTTAGCAAATATAAAATATTTAGTAGATAATGCAACGGAATATTATTACATTGACGGCTTAACACCAAATTATATTAATAATGGTAATAATAGTTATTTTGAGTCTTTAAACTCTACAACTACAACAAAAGAAAATACAGAATATATGATTGAAAAAATAACACAAGCAGCAGCTAATAATATGAAAAAAGAATATTTATCAGAAACATATGAAAAAAATTGGAAGAAAATAACCATTACCTTAACAGAAAACAATATGGTAGAACTTTCAAATAATATTTTAGAAGAATTAAAAAAAGATACTAAAGCAAATCAAATCATGACTGGATATGATAAAGACTTTTCTAAAGTCAAAGTAACAAAAGAAGAGATATCTGGATTAGGAACTATAACAATAAATGTCTATATTGATAAATTACTAGGACAAATAAAAAAATATGATATTACTAATAATAATGATTCTATAGTATTTTATGAAGGAAAAAGTAAAGTATTAGAAATGTGGAGTGATAATAAACTAGTAACGAAACTGGATATTACTCAAAATAATGACAAAACTAATATTAAAATAACGAATAGTACAGGTACTAATATTGGTGATATCTCAATCAACAAAACAAATACTAATTATGATATTGTTGCTGATATTACAACAGATGAATTTAGTGCAAACTTTGGATACAATTCACAAATTACTGATTTAAAAGAAGGTAATTCTTATAATAAAAATACAAAAATTAATTTAGACATTACGGCAAATAATACAGTCTTATTCAATGGTATTATAGAAATTACTAGTACAACAACAAAGGATACGACAATCAATGAGGATGTATCTAACTCAGTATTAGCTAGTACTGTAGAAACTGCACCTTCAGATTTAGTTACACAAAAGATACTTGAAATAATAAGTCGGTTAGCAAGTTAGGAGAGAAGTATATGAACAACTTACAAGAAGCAATCAATGAAGCTATAAAAGGAATAAAAGAAAATGCTGGCGGACCATTTGGAGCTGTAATTACAGATAAGGATGGACATGTAATTGCAACAGGACATAATGAAGTATTAAAAACCAAAGACCCTACTGCCCATGCAGAAATAAACGCCATAAGAAAAGCCTGTCAAAAATTAAATACAAAGGATTTAAGTAACTGCGTGATTTATAGTACCTGTGAACCGTGCCCAATGTGTCTATCAGCTATTATTTGGTCAAATATAAAAGTAATATATTATGGAAGTACTCGTAAAGATGCAGCCCGAATAGGATTTAAAGATGATGATATTTATGAGTTTTTAAAAGGAAATAATGAGTTATTAAAAAGAGTAGAATTAAAAAATCAAGAATGTAAAGACCTATTGGAAAACTATACAGGTGAAATATATTAGGAGGAACAGTATGACAAAAGTCAAAAAAAGAAAGAAACCATCAAACCAGAATCAAAAAACAAAAAAAGCACAAGAAAATAGACTTCTATTAGCAGTATTTTTAATATTGTGTATAGTAGTATTTGTATTAGCAATTGTAATGATTAATAAAAACTCTGAATATCAAAAAAATAAATATGATATCAAAGTACCTTTAACTAGTGAAGAATTAAAAAAAGGAGTAGATATTGAAATTAACATGAATAATGTTAAAAAAAATCAAAGCAAAGAATATCGTATTCAAGTAACAAATTATATTGATGATGAGATAAACCAAGAGTCAAAAAAATATAAAATAGAAGTATCTCTACCAAAAAAAGATAGTAATATTGATATAGAATTATATAGTAGTGAAGAAAATTATGAATTACTAGAAGGAAAGAAAAAAATAGAAAATTTAAGATTAGATAAAAATAAAAAGCAAACAATTACGTATACATTAAAATTAACTCAACGACAAGATGAAACAGAGGAAGAATATGTAAAAGTAGTATTTAAAGAAGAAAAATAAAAAAAGGAGGATATAGGCATGGAAGAAGTAGAAAGTCTAGGTAAAATAACAATAGAAAAAGAACATCATCAAATACAATGCGATATCCTTTTTGTTTTTGAGAATAAAGGAACAAAATACGTCGGATATACTGATTATAGTATCGACGATGATAAAAGAATAAATATTTACATAAATATTTATGATTCATTAACAGATTTTTCAACACTAAAAAATATAGTATCAGAAGAAGAATTAGAAACAATTCAAAAAGTACTAGAAAAAATCACAAAAAATAAAAAGATTATAGAATCAAATAATGATGAAGTAATAAAAATATATCAATCAATGGAGGATAGTATAGAAAAATATACCAAGTTAAATAAAGAAGAAGCTACTACAAGAGAAGAGCAAACAAGAATAGCAGAAGAAAAAGAACTAATAGAAGAAAATATAAAAAGAGCACGTAGTTTATTACCAAAGGAGTTATTAGAAGAAATAAAAGACCAACAGGAGTTAAAAATAAAAGTAGAAAAACAATTCAAAAATGATGTGATAGAAAATCACAAAAAATATAAAATAATCCCTATAACTATATAATCATGATGCATGTAAAAATTAGAACTGACCGAAGAGTTAGTTTTTTAATTGAAAGAAAGAATAAAAACGTGCTATAATGTAACAAGAAAAGAGGAAAATATGAAACTAGTGTCAAAATTAAAGGAAGCAAAATATATAACACATAATGGTACGATGCATGCAGACGAAGTGTTTGCAACTGCTTTTCTAGATTTATACCAAAAAGATATAAAGGTAATAAGAGTTTCTATGGTAGAAAAAGAAAAACTACAATCTGATGCTATTATTTATGATATAGGACGCGGAAAATTTGATCATCACGGACCAGATGCAGAAGTAAGAGAAAATGGAATAAAATATTCATCATTCGGACTACTATTTAGAGAATTTGGAAAAGATTTTTTAAAGCAGAGAAACATGGAGGATATAGAAGAAGCCTATACGATGATAGAAAAAGAATTAATTGAAGGAATTGATGCTATAGATAACGGAATGTTTCCAGAAATAACAGCACCCTACAAAGTAAAAACAATAAGTGATGTAATAAAATTATTTAATCCAAGTTACGGTAGTAACCAAACAGAAAATGAACAGTTTATAAAAGCAGTAGAACTAGCAAAGTCTATATTGGAAGAACTTTTATCTAATGTTTCAGGAAAAATAAAAGCCAAAAAAATTGTCTTAGAGAAAATAAAAAATGAGACAAAAGATTACTTAGAATTAGAAGAGTTTTTACCCTATGAAGAGACAATACTAAAAGAAGAAGCTGGAAATCATCTATTATTTGTAATGTATCCATCGAACCGAGGTGGTTATGGAATCAAAACTATCAAAAAGTCATTAGAAGATAAAACAGATAGATTACAATTTCCAGAAGCCTGGGCAGGACTAGAAAAAGAAGAATTAGAAAAAGTATCAGGCATTAAGGATATTGATTTTTGTCATAGTGGAAGATTCTTAGTGACTTGCAAAACCAAAGAAGCAGCATATCAGGTGTTAGATAAAGTTCTTCCAAAAGAAAACAAGAAATAAGTAGTAAACCAGAAAACAAAAACATAGAAAGAAAGCCATCTGAAAAGATGGCTTTTAATATTCGATAAAAAAACTATTCTTTGGTAAACCCATAAATTCTTGATAAGAAATATCTCCTTGAGATATAGAATTACTAACAACAATATCTAAAGGATAAACCTTAGAATTAGAAAAATAAATATTATCTCCTTTTTCTAAACGAACAACACCTGAAGAATAATCTAAATAAAGTTGATTATTAAATTCTAATAAAACTTGCTGCATATTAATTCCGGAAGGAACAACACTATTTTGGACTATTTCTACAAGTTGTGATACCATAGATTGAAAATTATCGTTAGAAATATCCTTAGGAATTTTAATATGAACATGAATATCTGTCGCGATACTAGGAAGATAAGTAATGAAGGATTCTAAAGAAATGTCTGTATTCGTAAGTGCTTGGAAATTCTTACCAAGATATTGATAAAGATTACTAATAGTAGGATTTTCAACACCTAATCCATCATACACTTCAATAAAGGTAATAGAAGGAAATATTGTTTTAAATTGCTTTAATAACTTTTTCTCTAATTTTTCTTTCATAATAGCACTAAGATAAGTATCGTAGAACCCTTCAGATTGCGTTTCTT
Organism: uncultured Bacilli bacterium; assembly: GCA_944364005.1. Next base: position 29,205 of record CALVVW010000003.1, read on the forward strand.
TATCTACTTTTTTAGTAAGTTTAATTTTAGAACTAGAATGCCTAACTTCTTTTACATAAAACTCGAAATCTTGGTTAGAAACTCGGTAAATATAATCAGTGATATGTCTGCCATGACAAGGTTCAGTATAAACAAACCCTGTGCTGCCTGATTTTAAACAATAGGAAGTAACAAACTCTATATTAGAAGAAGAATAATCAGCATGATATTTTTCATTTAAATAATATAGAACCGCTCGCATATCTGGCTTTTGAAAAAATTGAGGAATAAAAGAAAATCCACATCCAAAAGCTAAGTAAACAAGACCTGACATTAAAAGTAAAATTGCAAAACAGACCAAAAATACACCTAATTTTTTATACATAACTTCACCTTCTAGACTAATCATAGCATATGCTAAAACAGAAAACAATAAATAACATTGAAAAGGTAAGTCTGATAAAAAGTAATTTGTCATAAAAATAAAATTTATAAAATAGTTAAGATTATTATCTTAAATAATGTAAAAGAATGTAATAAAATATTAGAAAATATAATAACACTAAAATTTTATTATCTATAACAATATCTATGTATCAAACTACAAGTTCTTTTTTTTTTAATAGAAACATAAAAACTAGTAGAGGTGAGTTATGTTTCTAAGAAAGATTGATGAAAGAATAAAAATTATTTTTTTAGTATTATTATTACTATTTATATTTATTATCTTAAGAGTATTTTATGTGCAAATGATTGATTATAAAAAATTAAATGAGTATGCATCCGACCTATGGAGTAGAGATTTACCATTAGAAGCCGATAGAGGACTAATACTAGATAGAAACGGAGTAGTACTGGCAGATAATCTAACCACGACATCACTAGTATTAATACCAAATCAGATAAAAGACAAAAAGAAAACAACAACTCTTCTAGCAGAAATATTAGGAGTAAGTTATGATGAAATGAAAGAACATGTCTTTAAAGAAACATCGATAGAACGTGTTCATCCTGAAGGACGAAGATTATCATATGATGTTGCCGAAAAAATAGCTGCTCTAAAGTTAGATGGCGTCTATTTGGTAAAAGAAGCTAAAAGATATTATCCTTATGGAAATATGTTATCTCATAGCTTAGGTTATGTTGGTATTGATAACCAAGGTCTATCAGGATTGGAACTACAATATGATAAATATCTAACCGGAAAAAGTGGTGCAATAAAATACTTTTCGGATGCTAAAGGAAATAAATTAAACTTATCGGATATCTATGTAGAACCACAAGACGGAATGAATATCTCTTTAACTATCGATATCAATATTCAAAAATCTCTAGAACGAGAATTAGATAATGTTGTAGATATGTTTTCACCAGATATGGCTCTAGCAATCGTCATGGATCCTAATAACGGAGAAATTTTAGGAATGGCTTCCCGTCCAGATTATAATCCGAATCAATATCAAGACTACACACAAGAAGTATTAAGCAGAAATCTACCCATCTGGGCATCATATGAACCAGGTTCAACATTTAAGATTATCACAACCTCTGCTGCTGTAGAAGAAGGCGTAGTAGATCTAAATAAAGACCACTTCTATGATGCAGGAAGTGTCAACGTAGATGGATCTACACTAAGGTGTTGGAAAGCCGGAGGTCATGGAGAACAAACGTTTCTACAAGTCTTGCAAAACTCTTGCAACCCGGGCTTTGTAAAAATGGGACAACTCCTAGGAAAAGAAACGTTATTTGACTACATCGACAAATTCGGCTTTGGAGAAAAGACGGGAGTAGACTTAAATGGAGAAGGGAAAGGAATCATATTTAATCTAGACCAAGTAGGAAATGTAGAACTAGCAACGACAGCCTTTGGTCAAGGAGTAAGTGTAACGCCAATTCAACAAGTAACAGCTGTATCAGCAGTAGTAAATGGTGGAACACTTTATGAGCCATATATCGTAAAAAGTATTTCCGAAAAAGAAACTGGTAGTATCATAGAACAAACAAAAAAGAAAAAAATAAGGCAAGTAATTAGTGAAAAAACCTCAAGAATTATGAGACATGCTCTAGAAAGTGTCGTTGCAAAAGGAGGAGGAAAAAGTGCCTATATCGAAGGATATAGAATAGGAGGAAAAACAGGCACAGCCCAGAAAGTTCAAGATGGAAGATATTTAGTAGGAAACTATATTATGTCCTTTATGGCAGTAGTCCCATCAAATGATCCGGAAGCAGTACTCTATCTGGCAATCGATAATCCTAAAAACACCGCTTTGCTTTCCAGTTATACAACAACACCAATTGCTAGACGAATTTTACTAGATATTATTGATGCCCTAGAAATAGAAAAACAAGATGGAGAAATGACAAAAGATTTAGAATGGACCGATATTCCTACTCATAAAGTACCAAATGTTGTAGGAAAAACAGTAGATGAAGCCAAGAAAAAATTAACAAATTTTACAATTAAGTATTCAGGAAATGGAAAAAAAGTAGTTGCCCAGTCTCCAGAAGCAGGAGAAAAATTAGAAGAAGGAGGAACAATAAGATTACTTTTAGAATAAGTATAGATGAAATAATTTAATAACAAAATAAAAAGTGTCATTTACATTTATAATGATCTATAGTATAGTTAAATTAAATAATATAGGGCGGTGTAATAATCATGGGATTTTTTCATTTTAAAAAAGAACCAAAAACTCCTTGGAGTAAATACTATACAAAAGAGGAGATGCACTTAGATATTTCAGATAATTCAATATATAACTATTTTGAAGAGCAAGTATTAAATTTTGAAAATAATATATGTTTAGATTATTATGGACGTAAAGTACGATATCCAGAGCTTTTAAATCGGATAGATGATTGTGCCAAAGGATTATATAATTATGGAGTAAGAAAAAAAGATGTAGTCACCTTGTGTCTTCCTAATACATTAGAAGGGCTAGTCTCTTTTTTTGCTATTAATAAAATAGGAGCGATAGCAAATTTTATACATCCTGCTAGTGGAGAAAACGAAATTATGACATCCATGAATGATACAGATAGTAAAATTATCATCGCTATTGACAGTAATTATTGGAAAATAGAAAGTATTATAAAGAAAGTAAAAATGAAGAAAGTGATTTTAGTAAGCCTAAATAACTATATGCCCTGGGTAAATAAATTAAGATATCATAATAATAAAATTAAAATAAAGCTTGCTAAAAATAATAGATTATATGTAATGTGGCATGATTTTATGGAAAGTGCTGAAGATACTTATTTTAAAGAATATATAGTAAGAGGTAAAAAAGATGATCCTGCTATCATCCTTCATAGCGGTGGAACAACAGGTTCACCCAAGGGAGTAGTACTATCCAACGGGAATTTAATTGCTTTTATTAAAAGTGCTAAAATCGGTCAAAATTATTTAGAAAAAGGAGATACTTGCTTAGCTTTAATGCCAATATTTCATGGGTTTGGTATTGTTCATAGTATCCTATTTCCATTAACGATAGGAATGAATGTAATTATAAGGCCAAAATTCAATGTAAAAGAATACTGCCAAATGATAAAAAAATATAAACCACAAATATTAATGGGAGTTCCTACTTTATGTGAATCTCTTCTATCAGAATGGAAAGAAGAGATATCCCTTGACTTTTTAAAATGCGTTTTAGTAGGTGGAGACACTTTAAAAAAAGATTTACAAGATAAACTCAATAAGTTTCTAAAAAAACATGGAGCAAATATCAAAGTAAGCGCAGGATATGGTTTAAGTGAAGCTGTTTGTGGAGTATCTCTTGGAGATCCTAAAAAGCAAAGAGAAGGTGCGATTGGAATACCTTTACCTGGTATTTATATTGGTATTTTTTCAGAATTTGATGAAGAAGTTCCATATGGAGAGCAGGTGAAATTTGTATTTGTGGCCCAACGGTAATGTTAGGGTATTATAATAATGAGAAGGAAACAAATATTGCTCTACACATTCATAAAGACGGGAATATATGGCTACATACCGGAGATATTGGTTCTATGGATGAAGATGGCTATCTCACGTTTATCAACAGATCTAAGAGAATGATTATTTCATCAGGATATAATATTTATCCCAATCAAATTGAAAAATTATTAGAAACTCATCCATCAGTAATGCTATGTACAGTAGTAGGAATACCACATAAAAGAAAAATAGAAGTACCTAAGGCCTTTATTGTGTTAAAAAACAAACACAAAAATAAAGAATTAGTAACCCTAGATTTAATGATGTTATGCAAAAAGAACTTACCAAAATATGCCTGGCCAACGAGCTATGAATATATGGAAAGTTTACCAACAACTAGAGTAGGAAAAATTGATTTTAAGAAATTACAACAATCAGAAGAAAATAGAAAGAATGATGTAGAGTGAAAAGATTTATTTTTAAAAGACTAGAAAAATTAGCAACCAAAGATACAAGTAATTTCACCACTAGTTTTGGTCTAACAATAAGAAGAGTATTACATAAACCAATTAGTATAATATTTAAAGTAGTATTAAGAGTGGTGTATAAGCAAAAAATAATCGTAGATAAAAAATTAAAATTAGATAAACATAAAAGTTATGTTTTTGCTTGTAACCATTCTTTCTACTTTGATGGTCCTGCTGTAATTGCAACGGTAGATAGAAATTTCTATTCCCTTTTTGGTGCAACAGAACAATTACATGTAGAAATAAGAACGCTTTTTATCTGGTTAAATGGTCTAATTTATGTAGATCGATTTAATAAACAGAGTAGAAAAGATTCTGTAATTAAAATGAATAAAGTATTACACGCTGGAAATAGTATTTTAATATTCCCAGAAGGAAGATGGAATGATAGTGAAAACTTATTGTGTCAAAACTTATTTGCCGGACCTTATAATCTATCAGTTCAAAATAAAGTAGAAGTAGTACCCGTATCTGTATATAATGATTCAAATAATCATATATATGTAAGCTACGGAAAACCATTAAAACTATATAAGTATGATACCAAAGATGAAGGAATACAAGTGCTAAGAGACTGTCTTGCCACCCTTTACTATGAACAAATTGAAAAACATTCAGAACCATGGAAAAGAGAAGAAGTAAAAGGCGATATTCATAAACACTATATGGATGAGAGAATGAAAGAATATAGTAAAGCACACTTTCCAAGTAATTATTGCTGGGATGATGAATTATTTACTTATAAAGAAAATGATAACTTAGAAGACGTATGGAAAGATATAGATAAAGTAAATATTAATATAAAAAATATTGATAAGTTTAAAGACATACTACAAGAACTAGCCAGAAGAAAAAAATATAATTTTAAAGACTATATGAATGAAAACTATAAAAAGAAGTATTAAAGAGAGTGCCCTAGGCATTCTTTTATGATGTAAATATGAAATAGTAATTTGACATTAATAAAAGAATAGTATAATATATACACCAATAAATGAACGGTCATTACGAAAAAAGGTAAGAAGCAAGAAGTCAAAAGTTTTACGGATAATTGGATAGAAGAGCTAAGACCAGTCATGATGGCAATCGATAAAGATAATGGATCAAAAGCAAAACTATTACAAAATGGTTTTAAAATATAAACGATATAAAAGGAGTAGAAAAATGAGTAATAACATAAGAAATAATTCAATGATGGAAGCACTAAATAAAGACGGATTAGAAGTATTAAAACAAGATTTACGCTTTTTCTTTTCAGAATGCTATAATTTCGGTCCAGATCAAAGAATATCAGAAGTAGAAATAAAAGAAGGAGTAGTAACAACTCAGATTGTAATAGAATTAAGAAACAATAAAACAGGAGATATTTCCTATCAAAAAGTACCATATAATAAAGCAATAAAAGAGATGGAAGAATTACAAAAGAAAAGAAGAAAATTTTATATATCAGCATTAAAATTAGAAAATAATTATAAAGAAAGAATATTGGCAAGACATAAAGAAATAACAAAAGAACATAAAGTGACGGGAAATAAGATAGTAGAAGAAACAGTAACTTTAATAAAAAGTGGTTCTATGTCTCTTCAAGAAGCAGAGAATTTAGCGTATAAGAAAATTAATGAGCTTAATAAAATAGCAAATAAAGGTTTAGAAGAATTAACGAAGTTAGAAAATTTAGCTTCTTCATTAGACAAATTATCCAAAGAACTAACTGAAGTTTATCCTTCTAAAGAAAGAGTAATAATATCAGATCAAAGATATCAAAAAATGAATCAGTTGATAGAACAAATTAAGAAGGAAGCAAAAGAATCAGGATTATTAGATAGATACGTAGAATATCTAGAACCAGAATTTAGAAGTCTATTATCAACTCCAATAGAAGAACTTTCTTTCCCAGCTAGAGAATACCTACTAGTAGCAGAGGAATTTTTAGCCAAAATAATGGAAGCCAATGAAGAAAAAATGGAAACGGATACTTTTAGAACTCTACCGATAGGAGAAAAATTGCAACTTGCTTATTATAGTGGCGCAAATACAAATTTATTTTCAAGCCAATTTAGCAGAATTATAGGAAGTAGTTTTCCAGGACAAAACACAGCAAAGTTTTTTTCAGAAAGAGATACTAGTAAAAGGAAAGAGTTAGCCGAGATAGCAGAAAAGATAGATGCCAAAGAAACTATCACACATAGTGAGATGTGGAATTATATTTCCAGTTTCCAAGACTATGAAGTAAGCGATGTAGAAACTAAAATATTAGAAGAAGCACCAAGCATCATAGACCAATTAAAGCAATTAAAAGAACAATTTCCAGAAGAAAAAACAATTGATAAAAAATTAGGTTTATATATAGAATATCTCTCTTTAGCTCAGGAAATAGAAAAAAGAAATTCAAAAGACGAAAGACTAGACATTCTCCTAAATTATACAAGACATCTTCTAGAAATTCAAAGAGAACGAGCTAGCACCTTTTTAAAAGGCAAAGATTATAATCCTGAAAAGGGTAACGAATATGAAATAAAAAGAAAAGCGGTTTCTATTTTTATTGAATATGTGAAAGAACAACTAGAAAATACATCACAATATAATACTCAAATAAAAGAAAAATGCTTAGAATATTTATTAAAATCTGGAGACTTGTTAAATGAAGGAATTTCTATTTGTGATTCGTTAGATAGTGGAATAAAAGCAACTAGTAATCGAAATGACCACTTGCAAAGTTTCTGGCTAAAAAGAATGATAGATAGATATAAAGATGCATATCAATTCCAAAAAAAAGTAGAAGATTTTCCTGAAATATATGAAATTGATTGTTATGTTGGAGAAGAACCAGTTTTTGATGGCATAATGAATTGTATGAAGCAACGATGTGAAACATTAGAGTCCTGGGCTCCTACTACTATGCAGGAAATAAGAGAGGATAGATTAAATATTCCAGAAGAATTATTATTAGAAAAAGGAATAAAAATAAAAAGAAAAAGTAGAAATAAAGAAAACAAGTAAAAGAAGATAGAATAAAAGTTATCACTGACTTAAATCACGTTAAAAAATTGACAGTATAATAAAAAGAAAAGCCAAGAAAAACTATAAATAATGTAACTTTTATGATACACTTAACATGGTGAACAAAATGAACGAGGCAATTGGAGTAAAAGGTGGTAAGCGAGATAGAAAAAGAAGAATAATCATTACTGCGAACCAGAAGAAAAAATTAAAAGAAAATTATAAACGTAAAAAGCAAGAGAGAATTAAAAAGTTAGAAAAAGAGGTAAAAAACCTCCAACTAGCTTCTTTTTTAGTTGCTGTACCAATTTCTGTTGCCGGAACAACAGTTGAAACATTATTAAATCTAAGAGAAGAACAAAAAGAGGAACGCTTACAAGTCAAAGGTTTACAAATAGAAGAAAGAGCGCAAGCCAAGGCATTACAAACAGAAGAATTACATCAAGCAAACAAACTAGAACTAGGAGAAAGTGCTATCTATATAGAAGACTATCAATCAAATGATAGAAAATTTACAGACTATGGATATCCGAAAACCATCGATGGTAAAGAAGTAGTATCCTATCCTGATAAAAAAATAATAACAATAGAGAAAAAAGAATATCCAAAAGTAGTAGAAGCCAAAGTATCTCTAGAAGAAAACAACAAAAATATTACGTTAAAAGAAACACTAGAACAACCAAATAAACAACAAGAAGAATCACTAGAGCAACAAGAAGAATCACTAGAGCAACAAGAAGTAACTGAAAAACAAAAAAAAGTAGAAGTAAAAGAACAAAAACAAACGATAATACCAATACCAGAATCCAAGAAAGAAATATTAGAAGAAAATAATATCTTTCAAAAAATTACAGATAAAAAAATAGTAGCCGAATATGAAGAAAAATTAAAAGATATAAAAATAGAATTAAAAAAATTAATTTATGAATATAACGTTTTACAACAAGCATCAGAAGACTTAACAGATCCGAAAGAAGCAGAAGAAATATTATATCAACTTAGTATTATCATAAAGAAAATAGAAGAATTAAAAAGTAAAATGAAAATAGATATAAAAGATTTAGAAACAGATGCTTATCTTACAGACATAGTAGACCAATATATGGATGAATTTAAAAATAAAAATATTGTCTCAGAAATCAAAGACTCTGATCTTTATATTATGATTGCCGAAAAATTAGAAGAAGTAACAGAAAAAACAGGAACACTTACTAATAAGGTAGAAGATACCAAAGAAAAATTAGAATTAGATGAAGCTCAATTTGATAAATTAAAGGAATCCTATTATAACTTTGAAAACTTTAATAATCAATTAATAGCTTTTCAAAGTGAACAAGATTTCTTATTGAAGGACTTAGAAAAGAAAGTAAGTGAATCAACATCGATAACAGAACAAGTTCAGTATAGGGTACAATTAATGAATAGACAAAATAGACGTCTACTACAAATGATAGCACTACCAATGTTAATACCAGGAAATAGAAGTGCAAGAGCAGTAGCATCCGCAACAGCAGCTTATTTATATTTTATGAGAAACTTATTAAATCCTAGACTAAGACAGCAAAGATATAGAATTATTTCAGTAATTGACTATAGTAGTGAAATAGAAAAAAATATTTCAAAAATTGAAGATGCTGCAATTAGTATTAGTAAAACATCAAATAAACTAGAAGAGATGATAAGAAAAATTGAAGTGGATTTTAAAGATTATATGGATACTATTCCCGAATGTAGAGAACTGCTAAGTAATTTGAATAAATTGTTAAGCGATTTAAAAGAAAAAGAAGAAGAGTTACAAAAAACAAAGCAAGAACAAGAAAAATTATTAGAAACAAATAATCAAAAAGTAAAAACATTACCTAGAACAGAAGAGGTGTAAAATTCTGTCTAAAAAAACAAAAAATGCATAATCAAGTAAGAACTATGATATAATATTGCAAGAGAAACGGAGTGAACAAAATGCTATTATTGACAAAAGCTGTCTTTGCAATAATGATAGGTTTTCTATCTTCGACAGTATTAGGACTAATTTTAATTCCAATATTAAAAAAATTACATTTAGGTCAAAGAATCAGTGTATTTGTAGGAGAAGCACATAGAAAAAAAGAGGGAACCCCAACCATTGGTGGACTAATATTTATTATTCCAACGGTAGTCGCAACCATTGCTTTAACATTAACACATAAAATACCTTATACATCGAATTTAGGAATTGTTCTACTAGTATTTCTAGGATATGCATGTATTGGTTTCCTAGATGATTTCTTATCGATAAAACGAGGTAAAAATGAAGGCCTAACTACCTATCAAAAATTATTTATGCAAGTATTAATTGCTATTGGATTTTTCTATATATATATGAGAAATGGAGGACAGACATCCTGGGTAGTAGGGACATTACATATCGATTTAGAAATGGGATGGCTCTATGGTTTATTTATTTTATTTGTATTAGTTGGAGGTAGTAACGCTGTAAACTTAACAGATGGTCTAGATGGACTAGCTGGAGGATTATCAGCCATTGCCTTTATAGCATTTAGTTTAATTTCGTTAGTTGTTGGCTTTGAGGATATCGGAATATTTAGTTTAATTTTAGTAGGAAGCTTGCTTGGATATTTAATATATAATACTCATCCCGCAAAAGTAATCATGGGAGATACAGGTTCTCTAGCCTTAGGTGCTGCCATGGGAGCAATTGCAATTCTAACGCATAGAGAATTAACTCTGTTAGTTGTTGCAGGAATATTTATTATTGAAACATTAAGTGTAATATTACAAACCTTCTGGGTACAAGTATTTCATAAAAAGCTATTTTTAATGACTCCGATTCATCACCATTTTGAAAAACTAGGCTGGGAAGAGACCGATATTGTAAAACTATTCTGGGTAGGTGGAATATTACTAGCAATGGCAGGAATAATATTTGGAGTATGGTTATAAAATTGATAAATATCAGCAACTGTAAAAAAGATGTAAATGTAGAATACATCTTTTTTTTATTTTATTTAGATGATACAATACATATAGAGTAGTAGAACATAAATTTAGTGAGGATAAATAAAATGAAAAGATTTTTAAAAAATAATATATTAATAATAGTAATAATTGTAATTGTCAGTATAATCTTCTTAAATGGAGGATATAAAAGCTTACAAGAATATAAAGGATATGTGAATGCAGACCAGCAATTAATTAAAGAATGTGAAAAAGAAGGAACAAACCAAAAAGAATGGTGTGAAGAAGCTATAAAAAATAAAGATGTAGAACTAGATTTTTATACTGTGTTTGCAGATGCCTTGACCTGGCAAGTACAGTATATTTACTATTTTGCATTTTTAATAGTTGTAATACCAACAATGATAAAAGTATGTAAAAAATTAAAATATAAACAAATAATAAATTCA
>CALVVW010000004.1 GCA_944364005.1 uncultured Bacilli bacterium
GAGTCCAGTAGGGTCCACCATTATCAGTTGCGGGTATGGCGGAATTGGCAGACGCGCTAGACTTAGGATCTAGTGTCCCAGACGTGCAGGTTCAACTCCTGTTACCCGCACCATTATGAAACAAAAGGACCCTGCTGGTCTTTTTTTTTTGACTGGTGACCGCCCTTATCTAAAATATAATTTCTATTCCAAGAATCGACAAATGTTGCTCTAACCAACTGATAGTATATCCCTCTAAAAGAGGTAGAATATAGAAAAAGAATTTGAAAAGATTATCGAAGAATTTATCGTACAAAACTATGTTCAGTATATTTAATAAAATGACATATCTATATCAAAATAAAATTAAAAATTCTACTCTATCATCGAATAAAGAGAGCATTCGGTTTTAGCAAGTTAAACGTTTACCTAATATATATCAAGTTAGACACTTATTTTAGTGAATGAGTGTCCTTTTTATTTATTTTGTAATTTAGTGTGCGCCTTGACTTTGCTATACAGGTTGTCTATAATATAAAATCAGTATATAAGGAGGGATTTGTTATAAAAAAAGTAAATATAGAAGGTATAGAAATTATATACAACGAAGATCAAGAGCAAGAACTAACCCAAATTATCTCAATGATTAAATTAAATGATTTTTTATTTACCGATTGGAAAAATCAACCATGGGATTTTAGAAATAAAACTTTTAAAGATTTTGATTTGGTGTTTGAAACTCGTCTAAAAATGCTCTTAGATAATCCAGATGTACAAAAATCCTTAGAGATGCCTGAAACATTGTCATCTATTTATTCTCAATTTTTAATTAAAGAATTACAAAAGCGTAATGAAACAAATATACAATTAAATACTAATATACCAGAAAATATGTTATGGTTTTTCCTTGCTTGTAAATATTATAATTCAGAAACGCAATTTCCTGATCTTACAGAATTTATGAAACATCGAACAAACAAAGAAGAAGTATTAGGATGGTTAAAAGAAACGCAAAGATTTGAAACTTATAATTATCTGTTACAAGTGGCGTCAGATTGGTTAAAGGAATATGATTTGTCATTTTATAATCATCTTGGTGATGTAACTTTAACCTCTACAAGAAAAACTCTAGATATTGTAGAATCAGAAGAACAATTATATCAATTAGAAGGTATGTCACCAGGTGAAGCGGAAGTAGCCTTTCTTGATTTTTTAGATAAAATTCATGCTCCTGAAGAGTGGAAAAAAACATACTATGATTTAAAAAGTAAGAATGACATCATCTATGAAGAACAAATTGATGATATAGATAACTCAGCATCATTTTTAGATGAGGCTGATGGTAGAAGAAAAATAAGAGTAACAAATAATAATACAGTAGAAACATTTATTAGACTTGTTCATGAATTTATGCATCATATTTCTAAAACTAGTACCGGTAAAGAAATTCCTTTTTCACTACGGGAATTTCCATCACTTTATTATGAGAGGGTAGCAGCTATCTATTTAATTAGTATTGGTTATGATGAAAATATTATAAAAGCAGTAATTGATGACAGAAATCAAAATAATGTAAAACTTTATAAATCATTAATTGGAATTATGGTAGATATTACAAGATATAATAACAAAGGGCCTATTACAATAGAAGAAAAAATAGAATTTATAAAGAAATTAGACGAGGAAGTAAAAAAAGAGTCGCGTACTCTAATAGGTGATTTAAAAAAAGCTGGAATAGATACGACAGAATTAGAAGATTTTGTTGCGCAACAAATAAATTATGAAGAAGAAGTAAAAAGTGACTGTGACGCAAGAATATTAGAATTTACACGTGACGGATTATTGATATTAAATGGCTATCAATATTTGACGGATAGTTGTCTAGCAGAAAAATTAATAGAAAAGAGTGATTCAGAAACGCCTGAAAAAATGATTTATGTAACAAACCATTTAGCCAATTTTACTATTGATACTGCAATAAAATATCTAGATATTCAAGAGGCATTACAAAAACCTAATCGAAATATGCAAAAATGCAACAAATTAGAAAATAAATAAAAGATGTTAATTATTTAAACTAACATCTTTTAAGACAAGAAAGTTTAATTGCTATTTCTTGTCTTATTTTTTTTCTAAATTAGAAGTATTAGAGTCTCTTTTAGCAGAATACTCATCAATTGCATTATAAATCTCGTTTGCTCTTTCTAATTGCTTTTGGTACTCTTTACACATAGGTACATCAGGATTATATTTTAATAGATATTCTAGGTCATTTCTACATAGATAATCAACTTTATTAACAACATCAACTAGTGCTTCATAATTATCTACTCCTATACACCGGGTAAGAATCGAAGGATTTACATTAATTTTAGCTTCAATCACTTTTTCTCTAAACTTTTCTAGTAATGGAAAAAGAAGTTTTTTCGTAGCCATATAAGTATTTTGATCTTGGCAATCAAGTTGTACAATTTCTTTAGGTTCAAGTAAATAAATATCTTTTTTATGTAAATAATCTAATGCTTCTAAAGTAAAAATATCGTTTAAGTTTTCATTAATTTTTTCATAAATTCGAAAATTATTATCATAGGGATTGTACCATGAATCATTATTATACGTATAGTCTGGTTGTAATCCACAACCGTTTTTTGTCTTCTCTATAGCGTGACCACACTCATGAAGAAGGAGATAATCTAAATAACCAGCTACATTTTTTCTAACGGTATAGCATAAAAAAGGAATAATATCTCCTTGCTCATTGATTGCAGCAGGAATAGTAACACAAATCATTTTGTTTTGTATAATCCTCTGCATCATACTAAGAATGTCAGGTGGAAAAGGAATTTCATGGTGAACAATTTTCTGATAATCAGAACGACTACTAAGGTATTCTAAATAAGCTTCTTCCATTTTTTCTTTTCTAGTATTTTCAATAAAAGAAATTACATCCTGACTAGGAATATATTGTTGTATCTTTTCTTGCTTTAAAAAATCCAAGTAAGAAGAAAGCTGTTCTTTTGTATCACAATCGGCTAAATTTTGAAAAGGTAAAGTAATACCAAGTTGATTAAAAAAAATTTTATGATCATACCTTATTTCTCCTAGTTCTATTAAAGCACTACTAGTAGAAGTAGTAAGTTTATCCATTTGTTTTTTTGCAAATCTTTCAACAAGAGTAGGAGAAGTGATACTTTCCTCTCCAAAAACTATTTTTTCTTGCTCTAATATATCTTTATTACAAATTGCATCCTTCATTGCTTTTGGTAACATAGGATAAACAGACAAAAATAACTCTTTCTTTTTTTCTTGATAGATATTATTTTTTCTTTCATTTTCCGTATTAATAAATTCTAAATAAGGAGATAGGCTCTTTTCCCAATTGGAATATTCTTTTAACAAATCATGATAAATATTCCTATATCTCTCAATTTTTTGATAGATTTCTGAATATTCATCACTTTTCATAAATGCGGTTACTTCATCTAATGATAATTGTTTTCCTTTTTCTTGTAGGAAATAATTAATTATCTTTAATTTATTTTGCTGCAATACATTTTCTGGTACTGGATTATTCTCATCAAAAGCACATAATGGAGAGCAAAGGTTACGAAGTTCTGAAAAAGCAAAGGCGCAATCAATAGTATTATCTAACACTTGTAATGTAGCGTCATCAAAATATGGAGTATAATTACTTCTATCATAACAAGTAGAAACTCCAATTTTATCTAAAAAACGTAAAGACAATTCTTTATCTTTACATCCTCTTAGATAGTTAATATAAGAATATATACCATCTACATCAAAATAATAAATAAAACAAGTATTATTTATTTGTTTACGAACAACATCTCGATATTTTTCTCCATAAACAAAAGTAAAAGCGTCTATGATAGGTTTTTTTAAATTTTCAAAGTCAATATCTAAAAGATTCATATTTCCCTCCTAATTAAATAATATAATATTCTAAAAATGTGTAAAATACAAGGAGAAACACAAATATCATTTATCCTTTTTAGAAAAATATGCTACAATGAATTATACAAAATAAAGTATAAAAGATAGGGTGTAGTAAATATGTCAAAAAAGAAGGAAAACTATCGACTAAAAAATATTAAAAGTTTAATCATAATCACTTTAGGAAATTTATTATTAACAAGTGCGTATGCTTTTTTAACTGTACCTAATAATATTATTAATGGAGGAGTAACTAGTACCTCTTTATTACTTTCTCATTATCTAAATATTGATATTGGATATATTAGTAGTACGATTACCATTTTGTTATTGGTATTTGGTTTAATCGCTTTAGAAAAAAAAATTCTTTTATCGCTCATTATTTAGTAGTGTTTGTTATATGGTGTTTTTTAATCTTTTTCATGCAACAGGACTTTCTTTTTCATTTCATCCTATTATTATCGTATTATTTGCAGGAATCTTAGTAGGAGTAGGTCATTACTTATGTTTAAGAGAAGACTCATCTACGGTAGGACATGATGTCTTTGCTTTATACTTACATAAAAAGAACAATAAATGGGATACTGCTATTGTACTAAGAATCATTGGAATTGTTGTATTGTTAGTAGGTGTTGCAACTTTTGGTATTTGGTCTGTAATTTATGGAATTATTTTTACAGTAATTCAAACACAAGTAATTTATCTGCTTAATAAAAGCCATGAAGTAAATACAAAAATAAAAGTAACCTATGAATGATATATAATCAGCAAGTTTAATGGTAGATGATGGTAAAAAATAATAAATTCTGTTTTTATGCAAAAAAGTATGATATCATAATATAAAAGGAGAGTAATATGAGGAAAGTAATAATAGCAATAGTAGTTGTCTGTATATTTTTAGTGACAGGTTGTGGTGTTTCTAACGAAGAAGTTCAGTATATTGAAAAATCAGCTCAATCTATTGATAAAGAACCAGTTTTTAAATTTACTGGAGAGTCAGAACATTTCTCTTTTGCAACAGGACAAGCTTATTATGATGGTGACAAAAGAGAATTGTTAATTACCAATTTTAAGATGAAAAAAGATGTTAAGGATGTAGATAAGGTTGATGCATATTTACTTAATGTAACCTTTGATGGTAATTCATTATTTAGTGAAGAAAAAAGCCAAGTAGATAATGATTTTAAACAACAATTGGCAAATATTAATATTAATGAATATGGAACAATATCAGATGATAACTATGGAGAATCAGATGCATTCTTTAATACAGAAGAGAGCGAATTTAAATCTGCTATCGAAGTAGCAATCACGTATTGCTATAAAAATAGTAAATGTGAAGAAGAAAAGATGAAGCTTAATTTTATTGAAGAATAATAAAAATAAAGATAAGATAGGAACCACTTCAAAAAGAAGTGGTTTTTAAATAAGAAATTCTAAAATCACTTACTGTTGACAGAAGTTTTAATAATTATTATAGTAATATGAAATGGTTAGTTTTTATGGAGGTGATAGAATGGAAACATTTCCATTAGAAAAATTACAAAGTATTGTGTTCCATATGTTAAGTGACAATAGGTTAAAACAAATTTTATATTTATCCGGTGGACTAGCTTTTTTTCTCGCAACTAAGGAAAAATCTGACAGAATGCATGAGGACATAGATTTTATATTAAATATAAAAGATATGTCCTATGTTAGATCTTATCTAAAGAAAAATAAACTATATCAAAAAGAGTTAGATTCCTTATATTTTGAAAACGGTAGATATGGAGATTATGGCTTAAAAGTAATTATCGATAATGTTCCAGTTAGTTTTTCTCCTTTTATTATAAAAGAGGATGATATTTATCAAAGAATCATAAATACAAAATTAAACTTAAAAGAAGCAAGAATGTATCATATACCTATGACAGATTATGTAGATAAAATAATCATAGATAACGATTATATAAACATAAATACAATTGAATTTATGAAAGCAATTAAAGAAATTCCTAATAGAGAAAAAGATAAGTATGATATTTCTCTAATAGAAAAGCACGGATATGATAGAGATAAATATCAAAGAATAAAGATTGTTTTAAATCATATGGATGAAATAAAACATAAAATATATTTTACTGGTCTAAATCATTTGTTTATACAAGATAGACTCAGAATCTCTATTACCAATAGTTGTAATATGAGTTGCTTTTACTGTCATAATGAAGGACAAGGTCATTGTAATAAAAGACAGTTTATGGATATAAATTATATAGAACAATTAGTAGATTTTATTATAAAAAATAATATTTATGTAAAAAAGATAAATGTAACAGGTGGAGAACCATTATTACATCCAGATTTAATTAAAATGATAGAAAAATTGTCTAAAATTACCAAAGATATTAAACTAAATACTAATGGAACTTTATTAACAAAAGATAAGATTATACAATTAAAAAAAGCAGGTCTTACTTCTATGAATGTTGGAATTGATAGTTTTTGGAGTAAACAAAGTAAACCAAATTTAATTGATAACAATAGAGATATCAACCAATTAAAACAAATGATATTACTAGCTAAAGATTATTTTAAGCTTTCAATCAATACAGTAATTACGTATTATAATTATGATAAGATTGATGATATGATTGATTTTTCAATGAATAATGGATTATTTAAAATAAAATTAATTGAATTAATTGATTTTGATTTCTGGCAAAATAAATTAACTAACAATAAGAATAGTAATTATTTCAAAATTGTTTTAGATAAATATAGTAAAATAGCAAAAGAAGTAAAGTATTATAAAGATAGAGGTAGATATGATGTTATCTTGCAAAATGGATTCTTAATAAGATTTGGAGAGGACTATTGTAAAACACACGCATGTGGTAATTTATATTCTATTATAAATACTAATGGTGAATATGTATGTTGCCAAAAAGGGGAAGATTCTAGACGGATTGATTTTGAAGATTCTTTTGAAAATGTCAAATGTATGATTCAAAATTACTATAGTATTATTTGTAATAATAAATATGGCAATTATCCTAGATATTCTAATGGAAAATTAATTAAAATAGATAAGACTAAGGTATAAGGTATATGATAGTTTATCGATGTGTTAGTGAACGAGAGATTGCTAGTATGATTGGTATTGACAATGATATTCAGTCTCCTTTGGGAGAGAATACGTTTACTTATGATAAAAACACTTTATATAAGCATTTCTTTTATTATTATGATTCAGCAGTTTCCTTTATGAAGGCTCAAAATGATGATAGATATTATGATAAGTATTCTATTATTATGGCATATGATATTGATGATGAAATTTTAAAAGAAAACTTTGGATTAGGTAAATATAATTTGAAATATGTGAGAAAAGAATTAAAAGATAGTATTTTGCAGTTTTTTGAAAGCATTTATTATCCTGAATTTGCTATCCCTAATTATTTGGTTACGAAAGATATGATTGCTGGTATTGGAAATGAAAAGAGAATTACACCTGTTGGTGATAGCGATTATGGTTATATGAGTGATACTATTTTAAAAAGTAAAAAAGATTTTTTAGAATATGAAAAATGGTTGTTTTCTCATGGTACTAATTTATCATTAGAAGAAATATTAGAACATAAAGAAGAATTATTTCCTATCGGAAGAGTAGGAGTTAATAGAAAATAAATCTATTATTATTATTTATCTATACATAGGATTTATGTTATGTTATACTATACATTAAACACGGGGAGACAGTAGTAAAAATTATCTATCTCATTATTTAATCTAAAAAACAAAACAACGATAATTAGGAGATGATGAAATGATTAAGATAGAAGAGAACATAAAGAAGTTAAAAGGATTAAGAAACAGACTAGCTGTAGTAGCTTTAGCAACCGGGCTAGCATTTACAGAATCTGGATGTGCGAAAGATAAAAGCGGTGGTAAAGAGGTAGGATATAACTTGATAACTGACTCTGGTCGTACATCAGGACTTTATACTTATATTATAAATGGTCAAGGATTGGAAAGTAATAAATACCATTTTGATGATGACTTTATTAGATTAATGAAAGTGTCTGAAAAAGAGGAGTATCATAACAATGATAAAACAACCGCTTTTTTTAGAGAAAATATAAATATGGTATGGCCTGATTGTTTTGCTTTAGATAATCACCCTGCTGTAGCGGAAGCATTTGATATGAATTTAGAATTAGAAAAATTAACGACAACTACCATGACATCGTTTACTGTTGTCAACTCTTCTATGACAGCCAAGCATGATATTGATTCAGGAACACAAATTTTAATTAATGGACAACAAGAAATAAAAAAAGGAGATACTTTAACAAGCACGGCTATTTATTACGAGGGAGAATTAGTTGCCTACCAACAAACCGGTGCTGGAAGCAACTCACAAAATGTACTTGATGCAACAAAGGGTGATGTAAGTATAGCTTTACAAACAGTATCAGAATATGGATTATTATCAGCAACAGAAGCTGTGGATTACCAAGAGTTTAACGAAATTGAAAGTAGTTTAGTAAATCAAAACCATTATACTTATCAAAAAAGTAAGTAATAGTAGCAATAGTTAGTAATAACTTACTAGCTTTTTTCTTTTGTGCTATAATAAATAATTAACAGAAGGAGAAATGATATGTTAGATAGTAAAATGCAGCTTATGGCGTTAGAAAAAGTATTGGAAGAGATGTCTATGGCAGAAGAGTATGCTGCTACCTGGAAAGCGTCTTGGTATGAGCAATGTTTAGATGCCTATAGTGATGATTTGTATGGTATGAGTGAAATGAATTTAGAAGAGTTTCAAAAGATGTACCATAATCATTATCTATTAGAGAAAGTGATGCCTCTTGAGAAAAGAATTGGAGAACCTCTTAGAAAAGTAACGTTACTAGGAGATTATGGAGAGAAATATCATTGTGAATTTGCTAAAATTGTTTGGGAAGGAATGTGTTCTAAAAAGGCTATAAGAAGTTTTTCTTTTGCAAATGATGGAGAAATATCTTTTACAAAGACTGATAAGATAAAAAGTGACAAAAGAAGAAAGAATACAGGAAAAGATCATATCTATACATCTTATGAAGCTTCTTATAATGTATTAACTGATGATTTTCGCCTGGATGTTACAGTTGATAGGGTTACAGGTGAAAAATATAGTAGACGTTATAGAGATTCTATTAGTTTTTCACGGTTAGGAGATGTTGTAGTAAAACGATTCAATGATATTTATATTTATCAAGATTTAAATACTAACAGGAAAATGATTAGAATAGAAAAAGGATATCACAGGAAAAGAAAATCGAATAATTCTTCTATTTCTTTTGAGGCAGAACTTGATACTTTTGATGCTTTTCAAAGAGGAGCAGTCGATATTAAGACATATAAAGGAAATGGTAAGGTAAATGGTACTTATCGATTTGATGTAAGTAGAGAAAAAGGCGCTCGTGCTAATTTTTACTCTAGGAAAGGTGTGAAGGTAGATTTAATTTACCATCCGGAACTATTAAAAAAAGCAAATCTTTTACTTTCTGCTAAATCACCTAGTACTGGTGATATGGTGATATCTAATTTTGCTGATTCTACACAACAAGCTGTTGCGAATTCTTTAGGCAATCGTGTTATTTCTTTTGATGCGACTGATTTTACGATAGATGCAGTAAGTAACGCTAACAAAAGAGTAGTAGATACTATAAAAAATATTCAAGGAGAATTACCTTTATATGGTTTAAATCAACGAATAAGTGATTGCTTTCAGCTCATGAGTAAAACTACTCGCTTAAAAGAAGAACATGCTATAAAAGTACTAGAGAAAAAGTGAGATTTTCTAAATATTTCATAAAATTATTGCAATTTATTATGTTTTTAGGTATGGTAAGATTGGAATTGTTAGATTTAAAATTAGAAAAGAGGAAATGAAATGAGTGACATACGTAAAAATTATGAAGAAATGTTGTCTGAAATGAAGAAAATAAATAGTCGGTTAGAAGAATTAATGGAAGATAAACAGGTTCAAGAATATCTTGCCCTTGATGGTCGAAGAATGGAATTAGAGCCAGAACTATTGAATCTGCATACTGATATGAAGAAAGAAGAGTTTTCTAAATGTAGTCATATTTGGATACCTGTTAGTAAAAATGTTGATTATTATGAAGGACGTTCTGATATCGATTATGGTTGTATGAAATGTGGATTAGATCAGAGAGTTTTGAGTGTTTCTAATCCTGAGTTTTTATCTGATGATGATAAAATAATGTATAACTATTTATGTCAACATTACGCTATTCATCAAGGGATAAAATCTCATACTTTATGTGATCTTGATTTAGCACATGCTATGTATTCTAAAATTGTAGAGTATCATCCTGAAATTGATGATGTAACTGCGTTAAAATATTTTGAAATTGCTCTTGATAATATGAGAAATATACGTGTTACTGACGATAGAAAAGAAAGTAGAGTAAAAAGATTGATGTTAAAACCAGGATTTCATAACTGGGGAGGATATAAAAACTAAAAAGGAGTGAGAATAATGAGTGATAATAAAACAGAATATTCAAAAAATATGCAAAAATTAGTTTCTACTTTGCAGACGATTATAGAAAGTGATGAATATGTAATAATACAAGAAAAATATGGTGAGGAACACACCTTAGAATATGGAATGTATGGTCATAAAATGACACCAATTTCATTTTCAGGTTTAGATGACCAAGCAGTGAGTGAATTTTTATATCAAGGAATTTGTATGGTTGCTCCTGATGCTAAAGTTAGTGTCATGCATGTGAGTGCTTTTGGCGATATTCGTGATGATGTTGCTATTGATTTGAATGCTAAAGTACATGCTGTAATTACTGGCGATAATCCTAAAAATGTTGCATTTATTGGCAATTTATTAAAGATGATGCAAGAGGAAGAGACGGATATTATAGATAAAAGTGATAATCCTACTATATTGATTAGAAAAATAAAACCTTTACACTACCATTCAAAATAAAATAATAGGGTGTAGAATGAATCAATTACAATATTATTTACTAAATAAAGTACATGATGAGAGAAAACTCGATGGACATTATTTAGAAAAATTATGGCAAGATTATTGTTTTTATAGTGAAGAGTATTCTTTTCCGATTTATTTTAGTAAAAGTGATTTTATGAAACTTTTTTCTACTACTTATGATGTGCTTGGTTTAAGACTTAATGAAGAAGAGTCTAAGACTGTGTTAAATCAGTATCTAGTAAATTTAGAATGTGATGCATGTACAGGATCATTAGTTAATACTTCCTGGGCGATTGATCATATCTGGTATTGCATTGTTGGTGTTTCAAAAGATATCAATCGAGATAAGTATCGAGATTGTCTTCCACTGATTCAAGAAAAGTTAATTCATTGTTTTGGAATCGAGGAAAATTTTAGTACGAAATTAAAAAGAAAAACTATGACTAAATTTTATATCAATTGTTAAATTTACTGAAAAGGAGTTTTTATGAAAGATAATATAAGCCAAAGTGAAGAAGAAAATACAGGTATTTTGAAAAAAGAAGAGTTAACAGAGCTTTTAGAGAAAAATAAGAAGTTTTATTCAGATTTCGTGATTAATTATTTTCGGTCTTTAATAGAAGCAGAGATGTCTATTTTTAATGATTCTATTAGTGATACTGATAGAGAAGTGTTATCTAGATTTTCTCTTTATGAAAAAGCTACTATTTATAATGTTGTTGCTAGAAGTTGTAAAGTATTAGAAAATAATCATATTATGACAAACTGTGTTAATGATAGTGACTTTGGAAGGACTGTTATTAGTTCTTCTACTATACCAAGGATGACTTTTTTAGGCCTTGATTATAAGCTTAGAAAAGATGCTAAAGTTGGCATAGTTACTTTTTATCAGACTATAGATGATGAAGAAGTTCGAAAAAATAACATTCATATAATAAAGGATAAGATTCAAGAGATGGAGGATAAAAATTCTGCTTTCGTTTCTAAAAGGGATATAAATAGATATCATGATATATTAAATCATCTAGAAAATCGTCCTGAATTAACAGGTGAGTATCAACAAGCTCTTGAAATTGCCTCTTATGCTCATCAGATATTATTAGATGATGCTGGTATAGGTTCTTTTGACCAAGAAGGAGAATCTTCATTACATAAAAAAGTACGTATAAAAAAACGTTCTGATTTTATTGTTAGAGACTGTACTAAATATTTATAATAGAATGAACTGGTATTATGCTAGATACCGTAGAGAATAATTTTATATTTGTTGCAATTTATCAGGTGTTGAGATTAGGAAATAGTATATGACATATTTCCTTTTTCTTTACAATAATTGACAGGTTGATTGAAAGTGATTTTTAAAAAATAGAGGGGTGTATGCTATAATAAACAAACAAGGTGGTAAAACATGAAAGAGAATATTAAGAGTTTATTTATTATAGTATTAGGTAATGTATTGCTTACTAGTGCTTATGCTTTTTTAACTGTACCTAATAATATTATTAATGGTGGAGTTACTAGTACATCTTTATTATTATCTTATTATTTTCATATAGATATTGGATATATCGTAACAATATTAATCGTTCTGTTATTAATTTTTGGAAGAGTGATGTTAGGAAAAAAATTCTTTTACCGGTCTTTATTTAGTAGTGTTTGTTACATGGTGTTTTTTAATTTGTTTCATTTAATAGGAATATCTTTTACTTTTCCTCCTATTGTTCTGGTTATATATGCCGGAATTTTAGTTGGTGTAGGTAGATTTTTGTGTATGAAAGAAGATTCTGCAACCGTAGGCTATGATGCTTTCGCTTTATATATCCATGAGAAACACAAGAAATTAGGAACTTCAGATGTTTTGTGTTTGATTGAGTTAGTAATTATTTTATCTGGTTTTGCAACCTTTGGTGTTTTGTCTGTGATATATGGTATTATTTTTACTATTATTGAAACACAGGTTATGTATTTTTTAGAAAAGTGTTATAAAGTACCTGTTAAAAAGTTACGTGCAATAGAGAGAAAAACTTTGGAATGAGTATTCAATAAAATAGTGGAACAAGCTAAATAATAGGTTGTTCTTTTCTTTTACAAAAGTTATAATCTCTGTTATAATGAACTCATAAGGAGTGATTTTTGTGTTAAATCCAAAAAGAGATGAGAGTGAAATTAATGAGGAGAAGATAGTTGATCAACTTCGTTCTATTGGTATTGATATGATATCTGAAGCTGGCAGTGGACATCCAGGTATTGTATTAGGAGCAGCACCTATTATTTATAGTTTGTATGCACATCATTTACGAATTGATCCAGAAAATCCTGATTTTTTTAATCGTGATCGTTTTATTATGTCAGCAGGACATGGTTCTGCCTTACTTTATGCAACATTATATATGGCGGGATATCCGATTACTTTAGATGATTTAAAGGCATTTAGACAAATTGATTCTATTACTCCAGGTCATCCTGAATATAAAAAGACACCTGGTGTTGAGATGACTACTGGTCCTCTTGGTCAGGGCTTTGCAACAGCAGTAGGTGTTGCGATGGCGGAAGCTAATCTTAGAGCTAGATTTAATAAGGGTAAAAAAGAAATTATTGATTTTAATACTTATGTTTTATGCGGTGATGGAGATTTAATGGAAGGTGTTTCTTATGAAGCAGCATCTCTTGCTGGAACACTAAAATTAAATAAATTAATCGTGTTGTATGACTCTAATGATATTTGTTTAGATGGTCCTACTTCACAATGTTTTACAGAAAATGTAGCAATGAGATTTATTGCACAAGGATGGAATGTAATTACAGTTCCTGATGGTAATAATATTTTATCTATTGTAAAAGCTATTGAAGATGCAAAAGCATCTACGGATAAACCAACGTTAATTGAAATTAAAACTACGATTGGTAAATATTCTAAGTTAGAAGGTACGAATTTGGTACATGGTTCTCCTTTGGATAAAGATGATGTTTCTGCTATTAAAGAAAAAATGCAAATTCGTGATATACCATTCACTATTTCTCAGATTACGATGGATGATTTTCAAACACTTATTCATAATCGCTGTAAGAATTTAAATGATAAGTTCTTAAAGGCAGTAGAAAATATGGACGAGGAAGATAAGAAGAGTTTGATGGATTTTATCGAGGGTCATAAGTCTTATGATATCAAAGATATCTTATATGAAGCACCAGAAGATAAGGCAGAAGCTACTAGAGTGACGTCTGGTAAAATTTTATCTTCTATTGTTCCTAAATATTCAACAGTAATTGGTGGTAGTGCTGATTTGTTTTCAGCAACCAAAACTTATGTAAAAGATGCGGGAGACTTTACTAGTGATAATTACTCAGGTAAGAATATCTTCTTTGGTGTTAGAGAGCATGCTCTAGGAGCTGTTTTAAATGGTTTTGCTTTATGTGGATTTCATCCTTATGGTTCTACATTCTTAAGCTTTAGCGATTATTTAAAACCAAGTATTCGTATGTCTTGTATGATGGATTTACCAGTTACTTATATCTTTACTCATGACTCTATTAGTGTAGGAGAAGATGGAGCAACACATCAACCAGTAGAGCAATTAGCATCTTTACGTGCTACTCCGAACTTAGAAGTATTTCGTCCGGCAGATGCTAATGAAGTAATTGGCGTTTACCGTGCTATCTTCGAGAAGAAGACTGGACCATCTGTCATTGCACTATCTAGAAACAAAACACCAATTTTGGAGACTACTAAAATTAGTGAAGTTGCGAAAGGTGGATACACAGTTTATGATCCAGAAAGAAAATTAACAGGTATTATTATCGCAACTGGAGAAGAAGTACATCTAGCTATGGAAGTTGCTAAGAGATTACAATCGAAAGGATTAGATATTCGTGTTGTTTCTATGCCATGTCTTGGACGCTTTTTAGCACAAGATCAAGAATATATTGATAATGTCTTACCAGTAGAAGTTAGAAAAATAGTTATTGAAGCAGCATCCTCTATGTCTTGGAATAGCATTGTCTTTAATAATAAGTATTTAATTACCCTTGATCAATTTGGTGCTAGTGGTAAAAAAGAGGATGTATATAAAAAATTTGGATTTGATGTTGATAGCTTAGAAGAAAAAGTAGAAAACTTACTCAAATAAACGACATAAATAGACTCGTCTACCATGTATAGTAATATTAGGTGATAGTATGAGAGTCTATTTTATTTTTGATATTAAGGAAGAGTTTATTAATTTGTATCGTGGTAACGAAAGAATCTTATTTAATATTTTAAAACAAATATATTATCTAGAAAAAGATGAAGCAGAATATGGATATCATCTTTTTAAACAATTAATTAATCCTATCGAAAAAAGTAAAATTGATCGTACTTTATTTTTAAAATTACATCAGGATATTCCTTATTCTAAACGAGGAAATATTCATTATTATAATAATTTATATAAAGATGAAATTAGTAGGTTAACGGTGAAGCATAGCTATATAAAAATAGAAACAGAACAATTAGCTTCTTCTTTCTTTTCTTATTTAAATCTTTTAAATCCTAGGTTTTTTGTTTGTGAGTTTCGTTATCAGGACTATTTCTTTTTACAAGATTCCTTAGAAAAAGAGTCGATATAACTTGAAGAAAGAATATCTATAGATTACAATAAGTAATAAGGAAGGAAGTATGATATGTTAGAGCTAGATAAAATAAAAAAATATGAGAAAGAATATAGAGCAAAAAAAGAAAATAAAGTAAGAGAGAGAATGGTACGAAATGTTGCTTTAGTAGATTTGATTCATGATTTAGATACTGATACTAATGATAATAATTTTAGTATTACTATTACAACGCATGGTGTAATTAATCAAAAGCAATCTGGTCGTTGCTGGTCGTTTGCAGGGCTAAATATTTTAAGAGAAAAAGTGATTGAAAAATGTAATTTAGATAATTTTGAGTTGTCAGGTAGTTATCTTGCATTCTATGATAAATTAGAAAGAGTAAATGTTCTTTTAGAACGATTAATAAAATATAAAAATGAAAAGAAAGATTTATATGATAGATATGTATCTGATCTTTTAAAAAAAGGGCTACAAGATAGCGGGTATTTTAATCAATTTGCACAATTAGTAAAAAAATATGGTGTTGTTCCTTACAATAATTTTCCAGAAACATTTACTTCTTCTCATACTTATGAAATAAATCAAATTTTATCTAGATTAATTAGGAAGTTTTATTTAGAATTACAAACTACTAATGATACAAAAAAATTAAAGGATACTTATATGAAAAAGGTATATGAAATTGTTGCTTCTTTATATGGTGTTCCACCTGAAAAATTTGATTTTTCATACACAGACAAAAATAATAAATATTGCATCGATAAAAATTTAACACCGTTAGATTTTTATGAAAAGTATATTGGAATAGATTTAGAAAGAGAATATGTTGAAATCGGTTCTTATACTGATGATTTATTTCAATATAATCATAGATATCAAATAGAAGAAAGTTCTAAAATTAGCGGAGGAAAAGATGAGGTTTTATTAAATTTACCGGAAGAAGAGTTTAATAATTTAATATTAAAGCAAATCAAAGGATATGAGCCTGTATATTTTTTCTGTTCCACAACATCCAAAAGAATAGAGGGAACTTGGATAGATACAATAGAAAGATATGGTGATATTTTTGATATTGATTTAGTTTTCAATAGAAATGAGATTTCTAAGACGAATGCCATCACAGAAAGTCATATTATGCTAATTACAGGCGTGGATTTGGTTGATAATCAACCAAAAAAATGGAAAATTGAAAATACCTGGGGAGAAAACTTTGGTAAGAATGGTCAATATGTAGCAACGAATGATTGGCTAAATCGCTATGTATTTAAAATTTGCATCAACAAAAAATATTTAACAGATAGACAATTAAACTTATTAAACAAACCACCTATTTTAGTAAGAAAATGGGATGAAAAGTTTTAAAACATATAAATAATCTTGTGCAATAGATGTTTTTTTAGTAAAATAAGAGTAGTAAGGAGATGAAATTATGTTACACGATATATTAATGGTATTATTAGGATTAGTTATCGGCTTAATTATTGGAGTCGTTGTTGCTAGAAAATTAATGAAAAAATATTTAAAAGAGAATCCTCCAATCAATGAAGAAATGATTAAAGGATTAATGATGCAAATGGGTAGAAAACCTAATCAAAAGCAAATTAACCAAATGATGAAAGCTATGCAAAAATATCAATAAATACTGTTAAATAAATTATCATAATTAAATGAAGGAAATAGTTGAATATGAAAAAAAAGATTTTTGCAACTAGAGTATCAACATCTGAATTTTTTGCTTTACTAAAGAAAGCAACAAATAATGATGAAGATATCAAAGAGGAACAACAAGAGTTTTTGAGAACTGGTACGCGTTATTATAGAGATACAATACCGGAACCTAATTTAGCAATAGGAAAATATACTTATGAGTTAACTGATGACGCTATTGTATATCATTGGCCTTTTGAGTGTGATGGAGAAGGTGAATATGGTTATCAAAAAAATGCAGGTTCTTCGCCTTTTGCCTTTAGAACAGTAAGAAGCTTTTATTTAAAAAAATTTGGACAGGAATATTTAGATTATTTACTTGGCAAGGATGTCGCAACATTAAACGAAGGATATCAACAGACATTAAAAAAGTATGAAAAACGCGGTTATCAAAAACGTAAGTAAAATAAGAAGAGAAATCTTCTTTTTATTTTTCTTAAAATACGATATAATAAATTAGAATTGTTGGTGATTTGATGAAAAACTTTAGAGAGAAGTTAGCATTAGTTCCTACGAAACCTGGTAGTTATCAGATGAAAAATAAAGACGGTGTCATTATCTATGTAGGAAAAGCTAAAAATTTGAAGAATCGGTTAAAAAGTTATTTTACTGGTACTGTTACTGGAAAGACTAGAAGATTGGTAGAAGAAATTGATGACTTTGAGTATATTGTGACATCTTCTGAATTAGAGTCGTTAATACTAGAAATTACGCTAATTAAAAAGTATGATCCTAAATATAATATTTTATTAAAGGATGATAAAACCTATCCTTATATTGAACTTACGAATGAAAAATATCCAAGACTTAAAATTGTTAGAAATGCCAAAAGAAAGAAGTCTAAAGATCATTTATATGGTCCTTATCCTAATGTTGCAGCAGCAAGGAAGACAGTGGAGATGATAAATCGAATTTATCCACTTAGAAAGTGTGATAGATTACAAAAAGAGTTATGCCTTTATTATCACATTCATGAATGTTTGGGATATTGTGTGAAAGAGGTCCCTGATGAAGATATTAATCAGATGAAAAAAGAAATTACTGCTTTTTTAAAAGGCGACTCTAGAGAAATTGTTGAAAAAATGAAAGCTTCTATGGAAAAAGCAAGTGAAGCCATGAATTATGAAAAAGCATTAGAATTAAAACAGATGTTAGAAGATATTGATATAACTTTACGTAAACAAAAAATTGACCTTAATAAGGGATATCAATTTGATTTAGTAAACTATTATCAAGATGAAAATTATTTGTCAGTAGAGATTTTCTTTATTCGAGATGGTTTGTTGTTTGGAAGGCATAATGAAATTATTCAGACGATGATTGATCCAGAAGAAGAAGTAGTAGAATATTTAATTAAATTTTATGATAAGTCAGGAGTATTACCGAAAGAACTATATTTACCAGGTGAGTTGAATTCAGAACTTATTAGTGAGTATTTTCATCTAAAAACGTATTGTCCACAAAAAGGAAAGTTAAAAAAACTATTAGATTTAGCAAAGGAAAATGCTAAAGAACAATTAGATTTACAAGAAGAAACCTTAAAGAAAGATGATAAACTTAGAATGGATGCCATCCGTGAATTAAAAGAGTTGTTGCACCTTGATTCAGTATCACGAATGGAATCTTTTGATAACTCTCATTTATTTGGAACATTCTATGTCGGGGCCATGGTAGTTTTTGAAGATTTTTTACCATTAAAGAATGAATATCGCAAATTTAAAATATCTACAGATGTCAAAGATGATTTATCAGCAATGCGGGAAGTGTTATATCGTAGGTATTATAAGGTATTGATGGAAAACTTAGAAAAACCAGATTTAATTGTGATGGATGGTGGTAAATTACAAATTAGTGTTGCAAAAGAAATTGTCGACTCTCTAGGATTACATATTCCTATTATTGGTCTAGTAAAAGATGACAATCATAGAACTAGCTATATCATGAATGATAAGTATGAAGTGTTAAATGTGGATAAGAATTCGAATTTATTCTTATTCTTTACTAGAATTCAAGAGGAAGTGCACCGGTATGCAATTACTTATCATAGAAATATAAAATCCAAAGGTATGTTGTCCAGTGTTTTGGATGTTGTTCCAGGAATTGGCGAAGTAAGAAAAAAAGAATTGTTAAAGAAATTTGGTTCTTTAAAAAGATTAAAAGAAGCTAGTGTAGATGAACTATCTGAAGTGGTATCAAGAGACGTTGCAAAAAATTTAGTTACTTACTTACAAGAGTTGTAGTATAATGGATATGAAAGGGTGAAGAGTGTGAAAAAATTAAATAAAAAAGGATTTTCTTTAGTTGAATTATTAGCAACTATTACTATTTTAGGAATTTTAATGTCTGTTGCTGTTGGAGCAGTAACCATTTATTTAAACAAAACTCGAGAACAAGCAATGGATACTATTGCATCAAGTTCTTATGATGGTATGGTAAACTATATGATGGAAAAAAATATCCTACTAAATCCAAAAGGAGAACCTAATAGTTCTACAACCATTGATATAGAAACATTATTTCAAGAACAATATATTGAAAAGCCAATTGATCCTTACAACAAAGGAACAACATGCAAAGGTACAGTTACGGTTACTAACGAAACAAGTTCTTCTACCGTAGGACTTGATGATTATCGTTATCAAGTAGAAGTAAGGTGTAGTGGTGGACACAAAACAGTAAAACAATATCCTTAAGATAAGGCGGTAAAAATATGAGCAAAATAAAAGTAATGGATGAGATTTTAGCTAATAAAATTGCTGCTGGTGAAGTAGTTGAAAAAACTATGAATGTAGTAAAGGAATTAGTTGAAAACTCTATTGACGCCGGTAGTGACGAAATAAAAATATCATTAATTGATTCAGGCGTAAAAGAAGTAAAAGTGACCGATAATGGTATTGGTATGGATAGAGAGGATGCCACTTTGGCATTTTCTAGACATGCTACTTCTAAATTAAAGAATTTGGATGATTTGTTTAATATTGAATCATTAGGGTTTCGTGGTGAAGCACTGCCTTCCATTGCTTCTGTTTCTAATATT
This sequence comes from uncultured Bacilli bacterium, assembly GCA_944364005.1. Next base: position 20,280 of record CALVVW010000004.1, read on the forward strand.
GAATTAAAGACTTCTAACGGTGTAGAAGGAACCTATCTTACTTTATCTGGTGGAAAAGACATGCATGTCGAAGATAGTGACCTGCAAAAAGGAACCACAATTACTGTTAAGGATTTGTTTTATAATACCCCGGTACGACTTAAGTACTTAAAAAATCTTTATGTAGAACTTGCCAATATTACAGACTACGTAAATAAAATGGCTCTATCATACCCAAATATTAAATTCACATTAATTAACAACGGGAAAGTGTTACTAGATACGGATGGTAACGGTGACTTAAGAAAAGTAATCTATGAAATATATGGAGCAGATATTACAAAAAAGATGATTGAAGTATCAGGAGAAAATGATGATTATTATATTCATGGATATATGTCGTATCCTGAAATGACCAAGAGTAATCGCAATTCTATTACTACTTTGGTAAACGGAAGAGTTATTAAAAATAACGAATTAAACAAAGTTATTGTAGATGCTTATCACACCTATATACCAAAAGATAAATTTCCTATTATTGTTTTAAATATTGATGTAGATCCTATTTTGATTGATATTAATATTCATCCTACCAAGATGGATATTAAATTTTCTAAAATGGACACTTTAAAAGAGTTGGTCCATGAAGAATTTACAAAACAATTAAAGAAATTAACGCTAATCCCGCAAATTAGTACTAGAACAGAAGAAGCAGTAAAAGAGACGACAATTCCTCTTTACCGAGCCTTTAAAAAAGAAGAAGTAGTACAACCTAAATATGAGGAGATTGCTTTAGATTTTTCTATAGCAGAAGAAAATAATACAAAAAAAACACTAAGTCCTGAAGTAAAAGAAGATACTAAAGAAGAAGTTCCTTCTGTGAAAAAGCCGCGGATTAAACCAATGATTCCTAGAGGAATTGTTTATATGACTTATATTATAGCAGAAAATGAGGATGGCATGTATATTATTGACCAACATGCAGCAGCAGAAAGAATTAATTATGAAAAAGTACTATCTGCTTTAAAAGAAAAAGTTATCCCTATTGATTTATTGATTCCGGTAAAAATAGAACTTGCTTCTAATGAATTTTTAATCATCAAAAATCACTTGGATATTTTAAATAAATATGGTTTTTTTACTGAAGAGTTTGGTGTGAATACAATTATTGTTCGTAGTCATCCACAGTGGATAGAAGATGATATTGCTGAAGAATGTATTCGCAAAGTAATTGATATTATAATTTCCAAACAAGACTTTGATTTTGACCAATTTGTATGGCGCATGGCTGCTACTATGGCCTGTCGTATGTCAGTAAAGGCCAATGATTATCTATCTTATGACGATCAAGTATGGTTATTAGATACTTTGAGATGTTGTGAAAATCCTTTTACTTGTCCTCATGGTCGACCTACGATTATTACTTATACCAAATACGATTTAGAAAAGCTATTTAAAAGATCTTTAGATTAGAAGGTGAATTATGAAACCAATTATTGTAATTGTTGGACCTACAGGTGTTGGCAAAACTAAATTAAGTATTGAACTTGCTAAAAAAATGAATGCTGAAATTATCAATGGAGACTCTGTTGCAATATATAAAAAATTAGATATTGGTAGTGCAAAACCAACCAAAGAAGAAAGAAAAGAAGCTATTCATCATTTAGTGGATATAAAAGATCCTGTCGAAGAATATAGTGTCTATAATTATCAAAAAGACGCTAGAGAAGCAATAAAGGATATTGATAATCGTGGCAAAAGAGTTATCATAGTAGGGGGAACAGGTCTTTATATAAAAGCCACACTATATAATTATATTTTTTCACCAGAAAAAACCAAGCAAACGTATGAGAATTTAACTAATGAACAAATATTAGAAAAAATAAAAGATTATGATAGTCATATATCGATTCATCCTAATAATCGCAAAAGATTAGTTCGTACTTTAAATAAATATGAAAACGGTGATAAAATCACTAGCAAAAAGGATGAGTGTCTATATCCTATTTTTGTTATTGGTCTTACCTCATCACGAAGTACAGTTTATGATAGGATTAATCAAAGAGTAGAAAAAATGATGAAACAAGGTTTATTGCAAGAAGTATTATCTTTACAAGAAGACTATAAAAACTCTAGAGTATTAACTACAGCAATCGGATATAAAGAATTTATTCCTTATTTTTTAGGAGAAGATAATCTAGAGAAAGTAATTCAAAAAATACAACTTGATTCTAGACATTATGCAAAAAGACAATATACTTTTTTTAATCATCAATTCGATACACATTGGTATCATGTTAATTTTGATGACTTTAATCAAACTATCGAAGAAATATATCAAGATATAAAAAAACAAGAAGCCAACTAGGCTTCTTTTAATTCAGAATAAACATTAGTATTAAATTGATGTTCTGTTTTTTCAAGATTAAGTAAGGTCAAAGTATCTATCAAGAAAAATTTATGGTCTAATACATTTTCACCTGTAGGCATAACAGGATCATCCCAAGTTAAATCTAAATGTAACCATCGATTATTAATGAATACAGCATTCCAAACATGTTCATCACTAGAAACTTTATAATTTTTAATACCTAACTTTTCTAAAAACAATTGCATAGCATCAGTATATCCTCCACAGATTCCATATCCTTGAAAAAGAGGACCATAGGCAATGTCTGACTGGTAAGTTGTATCGCCATAATCACTTCTTGCTGAATCGTAGACAGTATGATTAATAATATAGTCATGAACTCTCAAAACATTGTTAACATCTGTATCTCCAGGGATAATTAATTGTTGTGCCAATTGTTCTACCTTATTATTAATTTGCTCTATTTGCTCTTCAGAATAACTTTTTTGAATGTGAATTTGTACTTTTCCTAATGAGTCATATTGAGTTTCAATATGATAAAAGCCATTATAAGGATGAACGAAATTATTAATATCAGAAAGCATTTCTTGATCATTAGCTAACGTCTCAACTTCGTTTAAGCAACCAGTATATGAATCAGGGCAATAAAATGTAAAATCTTCCATTCCAGAATTAATAGCAGTATAGAAAATATTTAAAATATCTTGACTAGACTCTGGTGAAAAATCATCCGTTGTCTGTACAAAATTAAAATCATAATCTCGATAATATTCATTTTTATTTTCTAATGTAGAAGTATCATCTCGAAAGGAACGAAGTATAGAATAGTAAGCTTTTTGTAAGTCCTGATGATAAAAATATAATACACCAATAATTATTACAGTAATGATAAAAAAAATAAAGTTTTTCATAAACCCTCCAGTATATAAATTCATGTTACTTTCATTCTAACGTAAAAGAAAAAAATTGTAAATAAAAACCAATCGTTAGATTGGTTGTTTACATAGCGTTTTTCATCTTTGTTAATCTTGATTTTAAACGTGCAGCTTTATTTTTATGGATTTTTCCACTAGCCATTGCTTTGTCAACTCTTTGAATAGCAATATTGTAGTTGTTGTTTGCTGCTTCTTTGTTTTCTGCTTTTACTTCTTTTTCAAATTTTTTAATAGCAGTTCTCATGCTTGAGATTACTAACGTATTGACATTTGTTTTCTTAACGTTAGAACGTACTCTTTTTTTAGCACTAGCAATATTTGGCATTTTTTCACCTCACTTTTATAAACATATTAATTTTATCAAATATTCTTTAAATTTGCAAATATTTTTTTGGTGAATTGTCAATATTAAAAATAGGTGAAGAAAATGCATACAATTGATTTAAAAAATACAAATTTAAGAACAGATTTAGTAATTGATGAAATAACACATACAAAAGAAATTAGCAATTGTTCTAGAGTAGTTATGAAAACTAAAAATACAACATTAGAAGAAATTGAAGTAACTCAAGAATTAGAAGAAAAAATTCATAAAAAAGCAGGATGGTATAGTACAGTTAGCTTCCAAGATGTAACGGATAAAAATAATTTTAAAGATGTAGAACAGGTTATGACTCAAGCTTTAAAATTAATGTATGATAAATTAGGTTTAAAAGAAGATGGCAAAGTATTAGTAGTTGGCCTTGGTAATGAAAAGTCTACTCCGGATTCCTTAGGTCCTAAAAGTATTGATCAAGTTTTAGTGACTAGGCATTTATTTTTATTAGGAGAAGTAGAAGAAGGTTATCGTAATACAGCAAGCTTTAAACCAAGTGTTACTGGTACAACAGGAATAGAGACAAAAGATTTAATGGAAGCAATAAAAGAAAAAATAAATCCTGATTTAATTATTGTAATCGATGCCCTAGCAACAAATTCTATAGAACGACTTAATAAAACAATTCAACTTGCAACTTCTGGTATTTCCCCAGGAAGTGGTATTGGAAATAATCGTGCAGAAATCAGTGAAAAGACTCTAGGTGTTCCAGTTTTAGCAATTGGAATACCTACTGTTGTAGACGCTAGTACAATTGTACAAAATACATTACAATTGCTATTAAAACAAATGAGTTATAAATTAAATAATCAAGATAATGATAAATTAAAATTAGTTCCACTAAATAAGCAGGATTACAAAAATCATCAAGGAGAACTAACAAACGAACAAAAAGAAGATGTATTAGGGATGGTAGGGCTATTAACAGAAAAAGAATTAAAATCTCTTCTCTTAGAAGTACTATTACCAGTAAATTATAATTTAATGGTTACTCCAAAAGAAATAGACTATGTTATAGATAAGTTAAGCCTGCTATTAGGGAATGCAATTAATAAAAGTCTGCACAATCACTTTAATCCGACAAATTAAATTATCTAAATAAGTTATAGTAATCTTGGTGATAGAATGAAGAAAAAGTTTTATTCTAAAACAAGAAAGAAACATAAAGTAAGAAAATATCTTTTTTTACTTCTTTTTGTCTTTGCTATGTATTTAAGCTATCAATATTTAGATGATAGACCCTATAAAATAAATCAAAAAAAATTAGTTAAAATATTACTTTCTAAGAATCAAGAAAAAAGTCTCATGTCTTCTTTTTTAGCCATGATTTTTCCAACGAACGAAGACCAATTAGTAGCGCTGATTGAGAATAATTATCAGAATCTAATTATAAAAGAAGAGTCCAAGATAAAGCGAATATCTTCTCCAAAAGAAAAAAATGAGCCCTATATTTACATTTACAACAGTCATCAAACAGAAGAATATACTCCCAATAGTTTTGTAGAATATAGCGTAAGACCTACAGTAATGATGAATGATTATATTTTAGAAGAAAAATTTGAAGAAAAAGGATTTCCTACCCTAGTAGAAGAAAGAAATATTAAGGAGGTATTAAACCAAAACGGATGGAACTACGCAAGAAGTTATCAAGCTAGTAGATTTTTTTTAGAGGACGTTGGAAAAACTTATTCTAGTTTAAAATATTTTATTGATGTTCACAGAGATAGTTTAGGAAAAGACAGGACAACAGTAACAATCGATAATAAAAATTATGCCAGTATTTTATTTTTAATAGGATTAGAGAATCCCAACTATCAACAGAATTTAGAATTTACAGAGAAAATAAATCAAAAAATCAACGAAAAATACCCTAACTTATCAAAAGGAATTTATAAGAAGGAAGGACCAGGAGTAAATGGTGTTTATAATCAAGACTTTTCACCATTTACTATATTAGTAGAGATGGGAGGACCAGAAAATACTATTGATGAGGTTTTGAACACTTCGTTAGCATTTGCTAATTGTTTTCTTGAGGTGATAAATGAATATGAAACAAACTAGAATAATACAACTAATTTTCGGGATATTAGTAATTTTATTTATTGGACTCTATATCAGTCAAATGACAGGATATTATCAATATAACGAAAGTAGAAAAGCAACGTTAACACAAAATGCTATTGAACAATTTGAGCAAGATATTAAAGAAGGAAAAAACATCAATCCCGCAAATTATCTAGAAAAAGAAACAGATTATAATAATAAACTTTCTAGTATAGGTATGAAAATTTCAAAATTAATTGAAAAAGGGTTTAATAAAGCAATGAATACATTTTTTGAAGAATTATCTCGTGCAATTAGCAATGAATAATATAAAAAAATATTTTCTTTACCCTAAAAATATGCTATACTCAATTATAGAATATAGGATGGGGTGCTAGAATGAACGAAAGACAAATAATTCATAAGTTAATACTAGACATAGAAGCAAAAGAACGTTCTTACCAAAAAGAATTACAAAAAATCAAAGCCGAAAAAGAGTTACTTGCTTACATCAAAGGAATGTTAGATATTACAGAAAATAATGTAGTAAATTTTCCATATTACAACCCTAATGAGGAAGATACCAAAGAAGCAGAAGAAGACTTCAATTTAATGTTAAAATATACTTTGAAAGAAGATAATATTATTTCCTCATTTAAAGCAGAAATCAAAAATTTATACTTTTTAGAAAAAATAGGCTATCGCCATGCTGAACAATACCAAGAAACCATAAATCATTTAGAAGAATATCGTAACAAAATAAAAAATGCATATCAAGAATTAGTATCTAATGAAACATTAAAAAAGGTAACTGCGAAAAAAGAAGAAACATTACATAAATTAAAAGATTTAAAAGAAAAATTGCAAGATAAAGATATATTAGAAATAAATGATATAGATTCTTTCTATGGAGAGTTAAAACTAGCCAACTTATCAGAAAGTGAGAAAACAGCAATTTTATTATTAGTATTGGAAAAAAATCTAAAAGTCCAAAAACAACAATTACAAGAAATACAACTAGTAGAAAAATTAAAAACCAAAGCTGTAGAAAAAATAATAATTATATTATCATCACAAGATTTAACTAAATTAAAAATGGCATTATTAAATTGTAATGAAAAATTAAAATCACTGCCAATTACAATTACTTATCCTAATAATTTTAAAACTATAAACATTAATAACTCCACAAAAAAAATAATAGACATTATAAAAGGAAAAAGCAATTAGATAGTAGGTGAAAATATGACAGAACAAAAAGAGTTAATTAATATATTAAAAGATGCCATTAACGATAAAAAAAATGATGTTAAAAATTATAATAACCGCCTAGATCAAAATTTATCTAGAAAAATGCAATTGATGGATAATTTAAAACAGGATGTAAATGAAATTACAAAATTAGACATGAATGAAATAAATGAAATTATTACACTATTTCCAATGGAAGAAGAAGAAAAAGTCTCGCTAAAGAAAGAATTAGATGTTATAAAAGCTTTACTAACTTTAAATCAAACTGAAAAAACAAATTACACTTTACTTCCTAATCAATTAGAGGCAGTTACAAAATTTATAGAATATTTAGAAGAATATATTGAAAAGAAGAATATAGAAAAACAATCTCTCGATCCTGAATACAATCATATTATGGTACTAACAAACAAATATAAAGATTTGCTTTCAAAATTAAAAAAACCAAACAATTCAGAATTAATTTCTGACGTTGATACCATTTTACAATTATTTCAAGAAAACAACATAGGAGAAGATGAAAAGCAAGCCATTTTACTTTCTTTAATCAAATATAATCAAGAAATTATAGCAAAAAAGGAAACAGAAATTAACAATCAAGGATTAGGAATTACGGATTCTGAATTAAAATTTATCTTTGAACGATATGGATATAATTTCAATAAATTAGAAAAGAAATATCAATTAAAATTAAAAAGGGAAGGAAATCGAAAAAATATTGAAGAAGTATTTAACGCAATGCAAAAAGAAGGCTTCTCTAAGTTAAATGAAGAAACATCTGGTTTAAGACTTTGTGCTTTGTTACTAGCAAGTACCAAAGAAAATATTACAACTATTACCTCTCTAGCTCAAGAAAGAGGAATCAATATTACTACAATAGAAAAATTAGTTAGTGCATTTATTTCTAACAACTACCGATGGGACGGTAAATATAAAGTAGGAAAAAAAGAAGACTTTCAAAAAAACCTATCTTTGCTAGCAGAACATGGTATTAGTATACCTGTAGTAGCAGACAAAGAAAAAGAAGTATTAATAATCTCTCATACTAAACTACAAAAAAATCTAGAATGGTTAGAACGCTATGGATTATATACAGATACAATAGGAGATACCTTATTAGACGATTTTCTATCAGCTCTAACATCCCAAAACATTCCAGAAAATATTGATTTATGGATAGAATCTCATCCTTTGGGAATACAATATATAAGAGATAATTTAAGTGCTTTATCAAGTTGTTTATCCTGTGATTCATTATTATTTTATAAACTATATTTATCGCAAAAAAAACCAGGAAATATGGCTTTTCGCCTAACAGTATCCAACGGAATCAAAAAATTACATCTGAAAAAGGAAATAAACAAAGATTCTATTTCGTATTATGGAATCACCAATATAGCCAGTGCCAAAAACATAGTAAAAAAGAAAGAAATCCATTTTGCACAAGAAAAAGAATATATAAAATGTGCCAAACAATCTCTCAAGGATACAATATCAGATAATATTTTCAACTATCCATTTATCGTGGCATTAAATCGTTTCTCTGATAGCAGTGAAAGTTTATTGTATGATATTCATGGCATAAAAATTTCAAAATTAAAAGTATTACGACTTTATGATAGTTTATATAAAAACGGACTTGGAAACACAGTAGACTCTTTACTATTTTCTATTTTTTATCAAAAAATAGTATCAGAAGAAGAATATCACTGGGTAATGAAAGAAGTTATGAGTGCCATAGATACAGAAGGGGAGATTATATGAAATTTCTATTAGAATACAATATTTCTGAAGAAACAATTCAGAAAATAAAAAACAATCACGAAGAAAGCATGATCTTTTCTATACTTTGTTTCAAAGAAAATGTAAAAGACATAATTCAATATTTACAATCAATTCACATAGAAGTTATAGATGAATTATTAATTAATCGATTAGAATTATTTTTAATACCAAAAACACAATTACAAGAAAGATTTGAAAGATATAATATCAATGTTTTAGTGGAATTAATCAACGAAGATATTAATATATTAAATAATGTATAAACATATAAAAAAAGGAAGAAACTTAATACTTCCTTTTTTTATTGTAATATCAACTAGCTTAAAAATTATTGGTATAATTCTTGTTTAATTAAATCTAAGTTATTATTCATAATATTAATATAATCCTTATTATTAGAACGATCACTATCTGTCAAATTAATTAATTTATGTAATTTTTGTTCTTTCAAATTTGGATAAGTCTTTAGTAATTTTTTGGCAACAGAATTAACACTATCTCCATCAAACATATATAAGTAAGAAATTTCTCCATCATCAATTAATGCTTCGGCATCGCTAATTGTTTTATCAGTAGCTTCCTCATCAATACAAATAACATTTAATCCAAATTTTTCTAAATATTTTAAAGTAGAACTAGCAACTACAATAGTTTTATGATCGGTATTTTCTACAGCAACACGATAATCAGCATCAAGTTCAGATAAAGTAACTTTTAATTTTTCATAGTTCTCATCAATATCTTTTTTAATATAAGTACTAGTAGCATATTCATCTAATCCCAATCGAACATTTTGTGCCATCATAAGTAAAGAAGAAGGGTTTAACCATAATTCTTCAGGAGAATAATCAGTCTCCAGTACATAAGCAGCATCGATAATTTTTAAATCAGGATTTATATCTAATAAATCAAAAGTCAAATTGCTTTCTTTTTCAATTAAACCATTATAGATAAATAAATCATAATTACTAAAATCTCTTTTTTGCTTATTATTAATGTGATAAGTAGTAGTATCTACACCATCTGGATAAACAGCGGTAATAGAAGCGTGTTTGCCATATAATTCTTCAGTAATATATTCATTGGGATAATCTGTAACTAATATCCGTATATCATCCATATCATCTCTTTTGCAACCAGTAGTTGTAAAAATAACAGTAACAAATAATATAAATAGCAATAATAATTTTTTTGTCTTCATCTTTTTTCTCCTTACTTTTGGAACCGGGTCATATCCATATTTTCCACCAGGATGACATCTAAGAATTCTACAAATTCCTAAATAACACCCGTAAATTACACCAAATCTTTCAATCGCTTCTATCATATAATTAGAACAACTGGGTATAAACCTACAACTTGCATGAAAATTACCAGGTATCTTCTGATACCAGCGAATAAGCGCAATAAAAAACTTCTTCATGGACATCCCCTTGTTATCATATTACTATTTCATTTTACTATAATCCACATAAAATATCAATTATAAGTATACTAATTTCTAGTTTTTTGTTATACTAGTTATGGTGATTATATGGACGAATTATTTAAAAAGATAAAAATTACTCCTAAAAACGAGAAATTATATTTAACAGCATTCTCACATAGTTCTTACGCAAATGAACATAAAGCAAAGCAAGATTATGAGCGCTTAGAATTTTTAGGTGATGCAGTATTAGATTTAGTAGTAGCAGACTACCTTTATTCGAATAAAAAGGAAAACGAAGGAGAAATGACGAAAGTAAGAGCGAGTTATGTATGTGAAAATGCCTTATATGAGTATTCAATGTCTCTAGGACTAAACCAATATATTAAAGTAGGTCATGGAGAAGAAAAAGAAGGAGGAAAATTTAAAAAGGCCATCGTTGCGGATATCTTTGAAGCTTTAATTGGTGCAATCTACTTAGACTTAGGGTATGCAACAGCAAGAAGAACGGTGTTAAATATTATCGTTCCATATATCGAAGATCCTAGCGTTACATTTTTTAGTGATTACAAAAGCGCTCTACAAGAATATGTACAAACAACACAACAAAGCTTGCAGTATGAATTAGTAAAAGAAGAAGGACCAGCACACAACAAATCCTTCACAGTCCAAGTAAAAATAGACGACATAGTTTACGGAGAAGGAGTATCTGGTTCTAAAAAAGAAGCAGAACAAGAAGCAGCCAAAGTAGCACTAAGTAAACTTGCAATATAGTTTGTAAAATGAGAAAGATTATGGTATAATACGAATGTTGCCAAAAGGGTTTTTATGAAAAAAAATGATCAATTTCACTTAGATGAAATAAAAGGACTAATGGAACAAGATAGACAAAAATTAGTAATTACAAGTCTAGAAAATCTAAATTTAATAAAAGAAGACAAGGATGTTAGCCAGATAATTAAAAATCAAAAGAGATTACACGATATAGCTTATGAAATGTATGAAATACAAAAAGGAAATCAAGATATTAACATGCTATTAGTACTAATGGAAAATCTTACTATTATAGAAATAAATACCAATTTAATGGAGTTATTTATTTTATTAAAAGGCATAAAAGATACATCAAAAGACATAGTGATAGCTACCATAAAACAAGAATTAAATCTAACATCACAAAATTCATTAGAGGATATATATACTTATTTAATGGATAATAGTAACAGTGATGTTGAAAAATCAGAACAAAATTATCAAAAAGTATTAAAAATGAAAGGAGAAAAGAATGAGTAAAATAAAAATTTTTGCTTTAGGCGGATTAAATGAAAATGGCAAAAATATGTACATTGTCAATGTAGATAAGGACATTTTTGTATTTGATGCCGGACTAAAGTATGATAATGACATTAAATTAGGAATTGACTATATCATTCCCAATTTTGACTATTTAATAAAGAATAAAAAAAATATCAAAGGTATCTTCTTGACTCATGGTCATGAAAGTAACATGGGAGCAATTCCTGATATTTTAGAACAATTACCAAATATTCCAGTCTACGGAACAAAATTAACATTAGAAATGGTAAGAAATGATTTAGAACCAAATCAATTAAAAAAGGCAAAATTAAAAGAGTTTAAACCACATACAAAATTAAGTTTTGGTAAAAACTATATATTCCCTATTAGTGTAACCCATTCGATACCAGATGCGGTATGTTTTGTCTTATATACACAAGATGGTGCAATTGTCTATACAGGAGATTTTGTCTTTGACTCTACCATGACAGGAGCTTATAAAACAGACATTGGAAAACTTGCCTACGTTGGTAAACAGGGAGTATTATGCTTATTATCAGAATCTTTCTACGCCGATAAAATAGGACATACCTCACCACATAATAGAGTAGCAGGCTTTATTCGTGAAGTATTAGTAAAAAATCCTAACAGAATTATCGCAACCATTTTCCCAGCACATTTTTATCGTATTCAAGAAATCTTTAACGAAGTATCAAAAACACATAGAAAAATGGTTATCATGGGAAAAGGGTTACAAGATATGATAAATAAAGCCATCGAAGAAGGATATTTAACAGTAGATAAAAGTAAAATTGGCACGCTTTCAGATTTAGAAAATAAAGATACCGTAGTTTTAATATCAGATGAGAAAGAAAAGCCATTTAATAATCTAGAAAGAATTATTAAAGGCTATGATAAATATATTAAAATAAAAGAAACAGACACTATCTTTATTACAGAACCAGCATATCCTGGAATAGAAAAGCGTTCTGCACTAATTATGGATGAGATTGCTATGCTAGGAGCCAATGCTGTAAGTCTATCTAGCAAAAAACATCTTCTTCATCACGCATCACGTGAAGACTTAATGATGATGATTAACCTAATGAATCCAAAGTATTATTTTCCTGTAAAAGGAGAGTATAGAAATCAATATGCCAATGCTGAAATTGCTGAAGAGTTAGGAATACCAAAAGAAAATATTATTTTAAAAGAAAACGGCGACGTAGTAGAGTTTAATAAAGGAAAATTAGTGGATAAAAAAGAACACGTAGAAGTAGACCAAATTTTAATTGATGGTAAAAGTCAAGGAGATATTGGTAATCTAGTATTAAAAGATCGTGAAATGCTAGGAGAAAATGGTATCGTTATCATTAGTTGTACCTTAGATAGACAAACAAAAGAAATATTAGGTGGACCAGAAATATTAACTAGAGGATTTGTCTATGTAAAAGAAAGTCAAGACTTACTAGAACAAACCAAAGAAATAGCAAAAGAAGCAATCGAAGCAAATATCGAAAAAAATACCAAACGAGTAGATTATGCCAAGATAAAAAATGAAGTAAGAGATTATCTAGGTAAATTCTTCTATCAAGAAACAGAATCAAAGCCAATGATTATTACTGTAATTCAGGAAGTGTAATATGAAAAAGAAAACGCTACTACTAATATTAGTAATAGGAATAATAACAGGATGTGCTCCCAAAACAGGAACCATGACCTGTACGATGAAAACATATCCAACGAATGGAATTACTATACGCTCTACGTATATCGCAACGTATAAAAATAATCAGGTAACAAAACTAAAAACAATAGAAAAAATAACAGCCGAAGAAAAAGATAATCTAGAAGTATATCAAGAAAAAATAGATGAACTATATTCGGGTTATCAAGATATTGAGTATTACGAGAACAAGACCAAAATTAAAGGAAATACCTTAACTAGTACAACGTTAATAGATTATAATAAGGTAAATACAGATAAATTAATTGAAATAGATAACGGCAATGCCAGTGTAATAAAAAACGGCAAAGTAGAAATCAACAATTTAGAAAAATTATATAAGCAAAACGGCTGCAACTGTAAAAAGGAGGGATAATATGATTTATAGAGCAAAAGTATATAGCGTAAAAGGAAATGGTAGTATGGAATATTTAGCAGACGGGCTAATAGAAAAAGGTTTACTAGGTCGAGCAACAGATCCTGTAACAGGCTTTCCATATGCACTACTTACTCAAGAGCAAACAGGAGAAATCAAGGGTGTTGACGAAAAACAATTACAACAAGAGGGAGAAGTCTTGGGAGTATTTAAAGGTGAATTAACAAAAGAAAATACGGCAACAGATAGTTTTAAAGTAGATTATGTCGAAACAAGTGAAGTAAGTCCTATTATCCTTCGTCAACAAGAAATCACGTATAATAGAGAAAAAAATATCAAGGGAACATCAAAATAGTTTTAACTTAGGTTAAAACTACCTGTCTCCGTAGCTCAGTAGGATAGAGCAATCGCCTCCTAAGCGATAGGTCGGCAGTTCGAATCTGCCCGGGGACACCATAAAAAAATAAGAAGCTAATAGGGAGCTTCTTTTTCATAAAGTGAAAAATTATTAATAATTTGTGGTAATAGTCATAGACTATGATAGCAATAGCTAAAAAATGTGATAAAATATATGTAATAAAAAAAGGAGAGTATAATGACGAGATTAGAAGAAATAATACAAGAAACAAATAATTATATTGAAAAACTAAAGAAGGAAAGTCAAAAAAATTCAAATCCTTTAGTGGATGATAAAACATTAAAGTTACGTTTATATGGAACGGGTACTATTTTTTTTAATTCTATTGATAAATTAGAAAGGTATTGCTTACAAAATGAAATTTCAATAAATGACCTTTATGTATTAGACTATATGAATTCTTTAGCTGGAAGAAAGAATGTAATACGAAAAATAAATAATGCCGGTAGAATTGCATTATATACTGTAATAGATGAAAATGGATATGGAAAATATAATCCCATAAAAAGTCAAGAAGCAAAAAGACCTATCTGGGAATATCATGAAGGAAGTATAGAATGGATGTATCATCCATTTGAAGAATACGGTATAAAACCAGCAGATAATATTTATGAAAAAGCAAAAATAAAATATCAATATATTAGAAAAAAAATGAAAAACCATAACGCAGCCAATAAACAATAAGACTCTAATAAATAGAGTCTTTTTTCTATGTTGACATCAAAACCAAGCTATTATATAGTAAAATTAGAACATGGAAAGATGAGGTAGTAAAATGTTAAAAAATAAATACTACAAAATAACATTAACTGATGAAGAAAATACTACTATATTAATGCGAATAAAAAAAGATTTTTATACCGAAGGCTTCCTAGTAGATAAACCAGGACTATTACAAGGTTATTATGATTTTTATACAAGCCTAAGGCTATGGATATTAACCGATACGGATGAAAGTATATATGAGCATTTTGGTTTTGTGAAAAACGATGATGAAAAGATAGCTTATGCCATGTTAGATGAAGAATTAATAAATTATGGTAAAATAGATTCTTTTTCATATACTGAAGAAGAAATAACAGATACCAAAGAAATTAGTAATATAAATTATTTAATTAGAAATAAAGTAAAAGAATTAAACAATAACAATCAAACAATGTATCAATTTCTACTAAATAAAAGAAGGGAACATTTTGATGAATTACAAAGCGAACTGACCGAGCCAATTTATAACACTAAAGGAGAAAGTTATATTCCAATAGAAGATCCTAGTTTTCCCTATACAAGAGAAGATCTACAAGAAATAAAAACTTATTTACAATCTCTAAACAATCCATATCGACCTATAAAAGGAAGAGATGAATTTGGAAATCGCATTAGAACAAAAAAGAAGAAAAATAAACCATCAAAAGTAAAGGCAAAAAAAGAAAAGAGGTAAGAACATGAAAGAGTTAGAATGGAATTTATCCACCCTAATAGCAGGAGAAGAAGAGTATAAAACAAAAATAGAAAAAATAAAAGTAAAACTGAGCCAATTAGAAAAATACAAAACTGAATCATTAACAAAAAACTCTCTATTAACTTTCTTACAAGAAACCGAAAAGACAAAAGAAGAAGCAAATAAAATTTTAATATATGGCTCTTTATGCTATTACAAAAATATAAATGATTCAAAAGCTAATAGCTTAAAAACACAAGCAGAAGAATTCTATAACGAAGTAACATCCAATCTAAACAAATTAAACTCTATCATTTTATCACTAAGTGAAGACACAATAAAACAATATCTAAAAGAAAACCCTGATCTAAAACAATACGAATTTTATCTAGACAATCTATTTCGTCTACAAAAACATCAAAATAAAGATTCTGATAATCAAAAAATAAAAGAAAATAAGAATGCTATCAATAAACAAATTACAACATATAATTCTCTAGTTCAAAATATGAAGTATAAAGATATTAAAGAAAATCAAAAAACAATAAAACTAACTCCTATCAACTATAACAAATTCTTATCCTCTAGAACAAAAGAAGTAAGAAAAGAAGCATATTTTAGTATTAACGAATCATACAAAGAAAAACAAGAAGAATTTGCTGCTATATTAGATACTATTTATGGATACCGAATAGAAAATAGTAAACTAGAAAATTATTCTTCAGTATTAGAAAAAGTATTATTTGAAGAAAACATTGATAAAAGTGTAATAAAAGCCTTGATTCACTCCGTAAATAAAAACATTCCATTAATAGAAGAATACTTTGAAATAAAAAAAGAAGTATTAAAAGAATCAGTATTAAATATCTATGACCTAAATGTTCCTCTAGATATTTCTATTTCTAAAACATATACCCTAGAAGAAAGTATAAAAATAATAAAAGAAGCCCTACAACCATTAGGAAAAGAATATTTAAAGGCAGTTAATTTCCTATTAGATGGACACGTGGATGCGATAGCAGATAAAAATAAATATCAAGCTTTGACTTTTTCTTGGCACACATATTCCTTTCTTAATTTTAAAGGATCTTATAACGATATAAAAAATTTAATCCACGAACTAGGTCATATCGTAAACTATTATTTTTCTATGCAAAAACAACCGTTCTTCTATGAAGACAGCACCATATTTGTAAGTGAGATAGCATCCATTGTAAATGAAATATTATTAAATAGATATTTATTAAAGACTGCATCCAGTAAAGAAGAAAAAATATTTTACTTAAGTAAAGAAATAGAAAATTATATTACCACAGTATTTAAACAAACTATGTATACAGAATTAGAAGAGGAATGGTATAACTTAAAACTACAAGAAAACTTAACTGTAAAAACATTATCTGATACTTATTTTAATATGCTAAAAAAATACTATGGCAGCAACATAATATATGAAGATATAACTAATATAGAATGGACTAGATTAGGACACTTATACCGATTCTGTTATTATCCTTATAAATACGCAACAGGACTATTAATGGCAAGCGCAGTAGCAACTTCACTTTTATATAACCATACATTAACAAAAGGAGAATATATTACATTCTTATCTTCTGGAAGTAGTAATTATTCTCTAGAATTAATAAAAATTCTTCATCTAGATTTTAAAGATTCTAATATCATAAACCAAGGGTTTGAAATACTAAAAAAAGATATAGAAGAATTAAAAAAATTAATAAAAGACTAAAAATATAAGAAAGATTTTTCATATAAATGAAAAAATATGATATGATTAAAGTAGAATAGAGGTAAGAGTATGAAAAATAAGAAAAAATTAATCACATCATTACTAGTAATTATAATTGCTGGTATATTTTATTTATTTGAAGGATATCCCATTGAAGAAAAAGGCCAAAATACAAATCAAAGAGTAGAAGAAGTACCAGTAACAGCAGAAGATAGATTAGAAGTAACATTTATTGATGTAGGACAAGCAGATTCCATTCTATTAGAAAATGAAGGTCAATATATGCTAGTAGATGCTGGAAACAATGAAGATGGTCCTAAATTAGTGACTTATCTAAAAGGATTAGGAATAACGGACTTTAGTTATGTAGTAGGAACTCATCCACATGAAGATCATATTGGTGGACTAGATGATATTATAAATAACTTTAATATTAAAACTTTTTATATGCCCGATGTTGTAACAACCACTAAAACATTTGAAGAAGTACTAGATGCCCTAGAAAGTAAAAACATTGCTTTAAGCATTCCCAACAAAAACGATACCTTTAATTTAGGAGATGCAACTGTAAAGGTATTATATGTTGGAACAGAAGATGAAAAGGATTTAAACGATACCTCAATTGTCCTAAAAGTAACTTATCAGAATGTAAGCTTCTTACTAACAGGGGATGCCTCTACCAAAGTAGAAGATAGCCTAGATAGAAAAGATTTACAAAGTACCGTCTTAAAAGTAGGACATCACGGTTCTTCTACTGCTACCAATGAAGAATTCTTAAATCTAGTAAACCCGAAATATGCAGTAATATCCGTAGGAAAAAACAATCAATATGAACATCCTCATACAACCGTTCTAAATACTCTAGCAAGTCATAATATCACAACTTATAGAACAGACGAGGATGGTACCATACAAATGATTACAGACGGAGTAAATATAGAAATAAATACAATGAATACCGATACGAATGGATAGTGATACAATGTATGCAATAGATCAAATAGAAGAAAGTATAGTACTAGCAGAAAATCTAGATACGAAAGAAAAAATAACATTAAAAAAAGAGAGTTTTCCTTTCCCAATACATGAAGGATTACTCTTTTCTCTAAAAGATAACACTCCCGTGTTAGAACAACAAAAAGAAGAAGAAAGAAGAAAATTACTACGCGAGAAAATGGAGAGATTAAAACGTCATGAGTAAAAATAAATATCGTCTACCATTTCTAGGAACCTGGTATATAGAATATGGTGGAACAACCAAAGCTACTTCTCATTCTTGGGATATCCCAGGACAAAGATATGCCTATGATTTTGAAATTAGGAAAGATAATCTACCATACCATGATGATCAAACAAAGTGCGAAAACTATTATTCATATCTAGAAAATATCTATGCACCACTAGATGGCTGGGTAGTAGATTTAGTAAACAAATATGAAAACACACATATTACGGAAGATAGAAAAATAATCAATGACTGTGCTGAACCAAAAGGAAACTATATCATACTAAAATATAATCATGGAGAATATAGTACTATCTGTCACCTAGAAAAAGATACCTTTGAAGTATCCTTAGGGGAAATAGTAAAAGAAGGACAACTACTGGGCAAAGTAGGCAATAGTGGCAATACCCAGGGACCACATATTCATTTTCAAGTACAATTAGGAATGGATACAGACTATGCCACAGGAGTTCCCATTACATTTAAAAATGCCTATTACCAAAACAAAAAGAAAAAAACACTAGAACAAGGAATAGAAATAGAAGGTAGATAAAATGATAGAAGAGAAAATATCTAATACAACAATAGAAGAACAAGAAATAAATAAACATTTCGAAGAATTAGAAATAACAAATAGTACCTGCCATAAAATT
>CALVVW010000005.1 GCA_944364005.1 uncultured Bacilli bacterium
GTTTTTTCTTTTTGAAGTTTACTCTTATCCAAATTCATAATAATAGCAAACCATTTATCACTTTTTTCATTTCGAAAAACTCCGTAGTCAGGAAACTTCTCCCATAAAAATTCTGGATGTACTTGATATTTTTCTTTTATCTTCATAGAAATACGATTAGATTGATCAAACATAAAGTCTTCTTCTATAAAACAACAATTAGCAATATCTCGTAAAATATTTCGATACTCTTCTTTCACCGTATTAGCAAAATCTCCTACCACATCATCTATACGAAAGTTTGTATATTCTTCCTCCATATCTAAATCATATACTTTTCCAGTAACTACACTTGCCTCATCCACTTTTATCTCCGCTTTAAAACTATGATTCATAAACTCCTTAGAATAAATATAGTAAGGTCCATTCTTTTTAAAGCCATAAGAAATTAGAGCATCTTTCTTTATCCTTCTTTTTCTAAATATTTCTTCTTCAATACTCATACTCGACCCCCTATTTCTTTGATTATATCATAAAATCTATATTTTCTTTTCTCCAAATATTTCTGGAACTCCTCCAACAAATTCTAACTCTCCATCATGATAAACTACCATTTGTGTATCCGTAATCGCATATATTGGAAAGGGATTCTCTTTTAATACTCGTTTATAAAAGCTCTTCGTCCACTTCTTATGATCTTCTCTCATATAGTGAGGTATAATATTAAAGTTTACAAGATTTAACTCTTCATGCATTTTGGCTAAATCCCAATCTTTTGGATATCTCTCTTTCCAGAAATCTGCACTCGTTATTTTCCTTCCTAAAACAATAGAGCCTGCTGATGTTCCCATGATTACTTTTTCATTTGCCATTTGTTTTAAAATATCTATCGTATCTGTTTCTCTAAACAACTTCTCTAATATATGTTGACGACCTCCAACAATATAAATTAAATCTGCTCTTTGAAAATGTTTTTTTATTTCTTCTTTATCATAAACCCTAAAATTTACAAAATCAATCGTTCCACCGATATATTTTTCTATGTTTGCTAACTCTCTAATTAACCATCTTTTATCACGTGTTTCATCTAATCCTACATAAGCTTCATTGATAATCGCAACATTTATTTTTTCTAATGGTTTTCCTACTAATTCTTCTACCTTTTTAGCAATTTCATCTGTTGTAAAACCTTGTGATGCTAAAGCTAGTCTCATTATTTTTCCTCCCTAATTTTTATATTATTAATTTTTTCATTATATCAACCACATTTATTATACAGTTTAATTTAAAGCTTTACTTATTTTCTATTTTTTCTTTATCATCAATATATTTATAATTTAATCTATTGTCATTAGTAATTACTGATGCTTCTAATTTCTTTTCTAAATCCTCTCTAGCAACTTTTGCGGTATTTCCACCCATTCTTGCTATTTTTTTATTTTGCTCTAGGCCATAAGGATTGTGTTTTTTAGCAAGTTCTCTCGTTGCTATTTCTCCTAAATCTGCTAAAGCGACTTCAATATCAGACATATTATCTCTTAAAGATTCCTTCCTAAGACCTTTATACTGCTTATATTCTTTAGCACTCATTCCTGACCATTCTTTATATATTTCATTAGTCAGAATTGCAAATTCTTTTTCTTCTGTAATATTTCCGGCTCGCCAAACATCAGTCAACGTTTTTCTATCTTGGATGCCTTTTACTCTTTTAGCAATCCAAACCTCATCATAACCTTTTGCTCTGTATAAATCTATTGATCTTTGAGCAGCAATTGATGGATCAAATATTTCATCGACTCTTTCACTACCTAAGTGTGCTAACCATTGCTTTATAGGTTCAGCATTTTTACTAGGAATAGACTCAATAATTCTAAACATTCCTTCAATATCAACAACATCAGTATTATAATATTTACCATCAGAAGCTTTTAATTTCAGCTGGTTACAATTTGTAACCGACTCATTTCCTTCTTGCTTTAATCTGTGTTTTAAAACTTTCCAATAATTTCTTGGATTATCACTTTCTGAGATAACTCTAACAATATCTACAACACTTATAAAGTATTTCTCCTGTTCTTTATCCCAGACTGTTCTTATAGTTTCATTATTAAATATCTTATTTACTAAATGCATTTTATCTTGATTCATTATTTCTCCTTTACTATATTAATTATATTTTTACTGCATCTTTTTTAATAATTCAAACATAATCTTTAGGATAACTACTTCCACATTTTAGATATGTCTAACTTCTAACACTTAAGCCTTTGAAAACAATTAATTCTAAACATAATATTCTCTCCTGACGAGAACACTATATAATACGTTTGTTCGTATGTCAACTGTTTTTTATCAAGTTTTCAAATTTGTTTTTTTAAAAGCAAATCCCTTATAAATTTAAAAAAGAGCAACATTCAATTCGTTGCCCTTAATACTCTTTCTTTTTAAAATTTTTATAAGATATCTTATAAGAAATATAATATAAAACTGCGGATACTAATATCAAAATAGGAATACCAAAACGATTCATAAAATGATTTATCTCTTTTATATTAATATCAAATCCCATTTTTGTAATTAGAAATCCTACTCCTGCAATCATTAATACTAATAGAAATATTAATAAAAACATTTGAATTCTACCTTTTTCTGCTCCAAAACGATAAACACTTGGTATTTGAATTGCTTGGATAAGAGCAACACCAAATATTCCACTAATGACTGTTACAAGTAATCCCTGATAGTCTAGTCTAATTAAGTCATCTGGTCTCATCACATTCATAACATTTACAATAATAATTGTTAATAAAATTCCAATAATACCACCTAGGATATTACCAACTATCGCTAGAACATATTTACTCATAACAATTTCTTTTCTAGTTAGAGGAAGTGCTAAAATATATTTTTCGGCATGTGATGCCTCATCATAATTAAATGTTGAAAGAATAATCATACCAATCATAACTGTAATAAAGGTAGGTGCAAAATTTACAGCATCCGTTCCAATCATTCCCATACTACAAAAAATAAGAATAAGAAATAACGTTGTTTTATAGCTAGATAAATTAAGTAAATCCTTAATAATTAATCCTTTCACTTTCCTTCTCCTTTCACATAAAATAACATAATATCTTCAATACTAGGTTTATCAATTACTGCAAATTTATATTTTTTCTTAACCATATCTTTATCTGATACTAATACTTGATAAGAATATTTATCCTTTCTATAACTGATATAGTCTTTCTTTTCTATGCGCTGAAATTCTTTTTCATCACACTTTACAATTCCATAATTTTCTAATAAATCAATAGTTGGTAAATTGAAGATAATTTTTCCTTGATGAATAAAAATAATATAGTCAGCAATCTGTTCTAAATCGGTAGTAATATGCGAAGAAAGTAAAACAGAACGATTTTCTTGTTCTAGAATATACTTCCTAAAGATATCTAATATTTCATTTCTAATAATAGGATCTAATCCACTCGTTGCTTCATCTAATATTAATGCCTTAGGATGATGAGAAAGTGAGGTTGCAATCTTTAATTTCATTTTCATTCCACTAGAGAATTCTTTCACAATCTTATCTTCTGGCAATTGAAATTCTTTTAAATAATCAAAATATTTATCTTCATCCCAGTTTTTATAAAACTGCTTCATAACTTTATTTATCTGTTTTGCTGTTAAGTATTCCGAAAGAAAACTATCATCTAACACAACACCTAACTCTTCTTTAATCTCTTTTTCACTATTCTTACTATCTTTTCCAAAAACTTTAATCTCACCATCAAACTTTATCATATTAAGAATAGCTTTCAATGTTGTTGTCTTGCCGGCACCATTTTCACCAATCAGTCCAACAACAGCACCTTCTGGAATCGTAAAACTAACATTATCTAACCGAAACCCGGGATACGTTTTAGATACATTTCTAACCTCTATCGTATTTTTCATAAATCCTCCTCAAAAATAATTTTAAACAACTCCACAACTTCTTCTTTTGTGATATTAGAAATCTTCGAAATATTATATATTTTTTCTATATATTCTTGTATTTCTTTTAGTTTTTCTTCATGAATTAACTCCAAGTTTTTAGGAGCAACAAAACTTCCCTTTCCAGGAATCGTTTTAATAAATCCTTCCTGTTCTAATTCATCATAAGCTCTTTTCACCGTCAAGAAACTAATTTTTAAATCATTAGCTAATACTCTAACAGAAGGTAGAGCTTCTTCTTCCATTAATTCATCATTACAAATAGCTTCTTTAATAGCATTCTTTATCTGCTTAAAAATCGGTATATCACTACTATTACTAATAATTATATTCAAACGCATCACCAACCTGTTATATACACTATATAACAGTTATAACAGATTGTCAACATAAAAGAAAAGATTATCCTAAAATAATCTTTTCAACACATAAATTAAATATATTTACTAGCTTCTCTAATACTTAGTTTATCTAATTTATCCTTATATTTATCAATCAACTCTTTTACCCAGGTTGGATTAGTTTTCGAATATTCTCTTAAGCTCCAACCAATAGCTTTATTAATGAAAAACTCACTACTTCCTAAATTATTTACTATAATTTTTTCTAGTAACTCTTTATTCGTCTTTTCTTTTCTATTTAATTGATGATCAATAGCTATTCTTCTTAACCAGAAATCTTTCTCTTTTGACCATACTAACATCAGCTTATCTACTCTACTATCTCTTAGACCAATCTCCCCAATAACAGCATCAAAACAATCTATCGTATCCCACCATTCTTTTCTAATAATATATTGTTTTATTTTAGGGATATCTTCATAGGTTAAATAATCTTTCATTGCAAGCAAATAATCACATACAAAATATTGAAACTCCCTATGAGAATCCTGATAACATTGATCTAAAAATTTCCAATCAATCTTTTCTAACTTTTTCTCCTCTTTTAAAAAATCTTTATATACTGCTTTTCTCTTAGGAGTAGAAATACCATAAAAAAGAAATAAATTCCTCATATATTTCGCCATACTAATAGCATTTTCTCTATCTTCTATTTCTTCAAATTTCCTTTTGATTTCTAAATATTTATCCATAATTGTCCTACTTTCATCTATCTAGTCTTGAGTATGATTTAATTTTTTTATTTTATCAATTTCCCTGATTATTTTGTTTCTCTTTAATTAATTCTCTGGTTAACTGAATAGCTTCCACTATAAATACTATACCTATAATTCCTAATGGTAATATATAAAAGGTAAAAGCAAGTCCCCAGGGATCAGCATCAAAAAATGCAATAAAACTTTGATAAACTAAAATAATACCAATAATCCAACAAATGATTGTTAACAAATAATCCAATATTTTTTTAAACCTTTTCATTCATTTTCTCCTTCTACTTATTTTTCCAATCAAACTACCTATCAATACACCTAAATAAGAATCTATCAAATACCATACGGTATATACCAAAGCAGTATAATTATAATGAATATAGACCGTTGGAATAAATACTATTGCTACAACAAAAGGATAAATAATTCTTACTTTTCCTTTTGAAACAGCTCCAAATATGACAGATAGCATCAAAGTAGAAAACAAAAGAACAATAATCAGTCCCAGACCATCTGTTGGACCAGCAGTAAAAGGAAATAAATAAAATAACATTATCTGAATCATTAATATAATCATTTCTTTTAAATATTTTTTCATAATTTCTCCTACCTAACGTAAATACTATATCTTTATTTTTTCTTATCGTATGTCGCAATACAAATAAACAATAAAACTACACCAATAATCTCCATTCCTACAGAAAGTCCTAACAACAAACCTGATGTAAACTCTGAAAAATTAGTAGCACCTTCTGTAAAATACATTCTAGATAGCGATAACACTTCTGCTAAAATAATTAATATAGTAGCAGATATTAACTTCTTTGACATAAAACACCTACTTCAACTTTTTTTGATTTCTTATAATAAATAAAATAATACTTCTTGAAAATCCTAATGTTAATACATTTAATATAGTCAATAGATCCACAAACTTTCCAGTTACTTTTTTCATAATGTGATGAGATAAAACTACATTAAAAATAAAACTTAAAACTAATAAAATAATAATTAAGAAAAATATCATCGTATTAACACCATCTGGTAAACTAGTTGCATAATAAGAAATGATAATCAGTAAAAAAGCCAGTACATCTATTCCACATAATAACTTTCCCAAACCTTGTTTATCAGCAAATTTCCCTAATATACATTTATTATAAAATGGTATCCAAGAAGTAATTGGATATTTATAATGATTCGCTTTCGATACTGCATATAGAAAAATACTTTCAAAAATATAATTAATAAGCATATATGCAAAAACAACCAAAGCAACAACTACAAATACTATAAACATAGACATTAAAATACTTAATAATATAAATACACTAATTCCACCCATGGTATCACTCCTTACAAACATCAACCCATTCTTGATAACAAGATGCTTCTTCTAACTCTCTTATTGTTAATTTTACCGCACTATGACTATTGCCGCAAGCAGGATAGATAACATCATACTTTTGTAGCGACCGATCTAAATACACTTCTACTCCTTCCAAAACACCAAACGGGCAAACACCTCCTACTTTATGACCAATCATTTTTTCAACAGCATCCACAGGAATCATTTTCGCTTTTTGATGAAAAAAAGCTTTATATTTACTATTATCTATTTTTGCATCTCCTGCTGCAACAATTAAAATTGGCTTTCCCTCTACTAAAAATGATAATGTTTTTGCAATCTCGCCTGGACTACATCCTAAGGCTTTCGCCGCGTCTTCTACCGTTGCGGAAGAAGTATCAAATTCCATAATTTTACCTTCTAATCCATATTTTTTCAAATGTTCTTTTGCTCTTTCTAATGACATAAACTACTCCTAACTATTTGCAAAAACTCTCTTCATAACGCAAATTTTTATTTCCTACATAAATATCTTTATTGCCTTCTGTTGTACGACATAAAACAAACGCTATATTTTCTTTTGGATTAACATAAGTAGCAGTCCCTCCATCCCAGAGAGTTTCTTTTTGTTCTAATTTTTCTTTTATATCTTTCCTAGTTAATTCTCCATTTTCTAGTGCTTCTTGTAGCGACATTTGATAATTATCTTCGGTCTCATAAACTACATCGACACAATCCAAATATAAATAATATCCTTCCATCTCTATTTTTTCTAACTCCGAACACCTATCTTGATTGCTCACATAGAAAGTCTGAGTAATTACTTGCTCGATAGCTACCATATTCACAAACATCATAATGTCAACTAAAATAATAAATAGAAAAGTAATACTCCATAAAACAATTTTACCTATTTTAGGAATATGAAAATCTTGATAAAATAATCTTTTTAATTTATCTATTAGTTTTACCTTATTAAGTAAAATAACAAATAATAACCCGCCTCCAATATTTAAAATAAAGTCATCAATATCAAATCTACCAGTAGAGGTTACTAACTGTAAAATTTCAATTACAAATACGGTAACTACCAAAACAACAAATTGCTTCTTTAACTTACAATACTTCTTATCTTTCAACATTAATAAAAAAGAAAGTGGAACAAAAGCTATTAAGTTACCTAAGATATTAGTAATTTTAATTCCGATATTAGCAATACCAGTAAGATAACTAATAATAGTTTTAAAAGGAATAATATTAATTGTTCTTGTATAATCTTCTAAAAACTCTTTATTAAAGAAACTGACTCCTGGTCTATTAATAAACATCGTTAATGATAATAATAAAACAAAATATAAAATGATGTATTTCGTAATGTTTTTCTGATAAAACTCCTGCTTATTAATAATAATACCTGTGCTAAAGACAAGTAACGCTAACAACAAAATTAAAACTAATGCTGCAAGATAAGAAAAACTATACGGATTTAAAAAAACAGAAACGATAAATAATATCATAGAAAGCAACAATATTATATAATGCGATATATTTATTTTTTTCATAAGAACTCCTTTCATTTTAAACAATAAATTTAAAAGATAAATTTCTATTTTTATAAATTATTTTATTTAAAATACGCTTTATACCAAACACCTATTTCACTATCTTCTACTTTTATTTTGTTATTTTTCTCTAACAAAATAGTACTGATATCTTTTATTCTAGCAACAGAATCTCCATCATAGACTACAATAATAATTTCTCTTCCATCTTTTAAAGATACATATAATTCATTTTTCTGATGAAGAGAATTAGTACAATGTTGATAAGACTCCTTCATTTTTATAGATACAATATCTTCATACCGAAAACTTACAATTTCTTTTTTATATAATACAATAATATAATAATCAGTCAAAACAAAATCATGGTGATAGCTAGAGCAAGCTTCATGGCAATACCAGTATAGTATTTTTCCTATTTTACCAATTAATCCTTGCTCGACTAAATAATCCTTAATTTTCTTCTTATGATAAATAATTTTCATGTCACGAAAAATTAAAAGCATAATAACTACTATCATAAATATAGCAAAAACAAAAAATTGAATATTGTATTGAAATGCTACATATAAAATCACCAAAAATATAATAAAATAAACAATCCATCCAAATAACCGATACCATATTTCTATACTAATATAGTCATCAACAGATTTTTCTTTACTGCTTTTCATATTCTACCTCTTGCCTTCATTATACCCGATTTTTAAACAAAAGAAAACTAGATATTGTATCCAGTTCAATCTATGTTTCTTTTTCTTCTATAATTTGTGCTTCTTTGATATCCTCTTTTTTCTTTTTTACTTTCTTATTCACTTTCTTTTTTATTTTTTGAAAAAAATCAGTTCTCTTAATTATAAAAAAGAAAAGTGCTATTAATCCTAGTACTAATAATACTGGCAAAGCAACAAAAAAGAAGAACCAAAATACTGCTATTGCAATAGCAAATCCTAAAATAATAAATAAAATATCTTTTACTTTCTCCATAACATCCCTCGAACATTATTATACAGAAAAATACTAAAAAAGAAAACCAGATATTACTATCTAGTTTGCTTCTTTGTAAACATACATGCATCTATCACATCACCAGTTTTTAAATACTGGTAAGTTGGAAATTCAAACAACACTGGTTTTAACTTTTGATAATCTATTTTCCCCTTTTCATTTAATACCTTATCAGCAACAAAAGTATGTACAGGTACTAAAACAAAGTTTTCAAATCCTGGCGTTTCATAAATATCCTCTACCCTACATTCGATAGAAACAGGAGCTTCTGTAATAATAGGTGTATGTAACTCTCCTATTTCATAATTAAAAGCTTCAGATTTATCTATCTTTTTTCCACTAACGCACCCTACATAATCAGCTTTTTCTAACATCTCTTCATCTACTAAATTAATAGATAATGATTTATTTTCCTTAATTAATTCATTAGTATAATGCGTTTTAGATAAACTAACTATATAATGATCATGGCCTAATATTCCTAGATGACCTACTAATAAATAATTAGGTTTATCTTCTTTCATAGCACCTATTACTACAATTAAACTGGGATATAGAGCAAGAGAAGTGCCAATATCTTTTTTACTCATTAATATCCATCTCCTTCATCATATTAATAGCAGCAAATACAGAAGGAAAGCCAATATAGGGTAAGCATTGCATTAATGCCGCATATTGTACCTCTAGACTATTTCCCACTTTGATATTACCAAGAACATGTGCTTTTAATGGTCCTATTTGTCCTAGTGTTGTTAGTACACAAAGCACTAATAATTCTCTTGTTTTTACAGATAAACCTTTTCTAGTATAGAAGTCTCCAAATCCTAACTCTGTTAAAAATCTAGGAATAGCTTCTCTTATTTCTTTTGGTAATGCTTGATATTTATCTTTAATCTCTGTTCCATAAATTGGCGACTGAATCTTTGAACCCTTTTCAAAACGATTCTCTTCTGTTGTTGTTCTAGCCTCCTCTAAAGGCAAAGAAATATTACTTTCTACAAACACTTCATTCATGGTAGAAATAGCATTTAATGTCTTTGGAAAACCAATAAATGGTGCACAGTTATAAATAGCTTCCCTAATTTCTAAAGGACTAACTCCCACATTAAGAGAAGCCTTAACATGTGCTTTTAACTGGGGTAATGTTTGCATCGTAGTTAATACAACTACCGTAATTAATTCTCTCATCTTATTATCTAAAGAACCAATCTGGCTAATTTCTCCAAAAATAAATTTCTGTAAAATATCCATAAACTCTGGATCTGTTTTATCAGGAGTTCTTTTATTTTGAAACAACTCCTCAAATTGTCTATCACAAATATCTGTTCTTGTCATTTTATCATTTCCTCTCTCTTTTAAACTATTTATTTCCTCTTTTCTCTACAACTATCTTCATTACAAAATAAGTTATCATAATAATACAAAACAAAATTACTAAATATTCTAAATAAAACACTATTGGATTCTGACCATAATCAAAAAACTTAAACATCGTCACTAAAAGCAAATCTTTCCATAGCGCATTTTTTAAAAAGGCATAAACACCATAAACTAACAACAAAAATATTAGTAAATAAAATGTATATTCAAAAGATGTTGTCTTTACTTTATTTTTAATTTTGTCAAAGCATACCCTTAAATGTAGTCCTAAATGTATACCTATAAAAATTAATCCCCAGGCCGTAGAAGATAAGTGTAATCCTCTAGCAAACATAGTAGTTTTAATATTTAAAAATGAAAATACAGTAGAAGATATCATAATTGCACTTATCATAATACATAGCATATCTATAAGTAGTAAAAAATCAGTAATAGTAGATATTATTCTTTGTGTAGTATATTTTCCTTTTGGCAAGGCCTTATACCATTTAATATTAATAATATGATGAATGATAAATAAAATAAATGTAATTACTCCTAAAATCTCATGAACTGTATTTCCTGTAATATGATAACCCGTTAGTATTAGGAATAAAATAAACATTATAATATCTATTATCATTTGTAATTTCTTTTTCATACTAATATCCTATACTATTTAACCATTCTCTAACATCACTTTGTGAATTCTTTGCATCATCTCCGTAGATAGCAAGTCCTTCTGTTACAGTAGCATCAGGTTCTTCTTCTTGAATATTAGAAGGTGTTCCTGATAATCCGCTTCCTCCATGAGTAATAAATGGAGCAATCGTTTTTCCTGATAAATCATAATTATCTAAGAAAGTATAAATTGGCATTGGCATATCTCCCCACCAGTTTGGATAACCTAAAAAGATGGTATCATATTGATCAATATTTTCAATTGTTGTACTTAATTCTGGTCTAGCATTATCTTGTTGTTCTTCTTGAGCATAATCTACTAACTCATCATAATCTTCAGGATAAGTTTGAACTGTTTCTAAACGAATGATATCTCCTCCTACTTCATCATGAATGATATTAGCAACTGCTTCAGTATTGCCACTCATCGAAAAATATAATACTAAAATATTAGCATCATCACTTGTTACATTGGTATTATCATTGTTATCATTTTCAATTGCATGATTACGATTACTATTAGTGTTTGTATCACTACTTCCTGTAAACATATAAATAGATACTCCTGCTATTGCAATTATTACAACAGCAACAATTAACATTATTATTTTTTTATTCATTTTCTTCTCTCCTATTTATTAGTCATTTTTTATTTCCTTTAACATTTTCGCCAATTCCTTGGCATGTTTTAATGCTTTTTCTTTGATTTCTTTGCTTTTTTCTTGTCTTATTTGATAGGAAACACCATATGTTTTTACTGCACCATAATAAACCATTTGGCATTGTTTGCAAGTAGCTTTGATGGGATTTAAAAAATCCTCTATCGTGTATGCCCTTTTGCCCTCTTTTGTATAAGTTTCTTCTGGTGCTCCAGTAGTAAATGATATGATTAGTTTCTTTCCTTTTAATTTGTCTCCTGTAGTACCATGAGAAAATCCATGTTGAAATACTTCTTCCATCCATTTTTCTAGTAAGGATGGCATGGAATACCAAAATATAGGATATTGTAAAACTATGATGTCTGCTTTCTTTAATTTTTCTTGTTCTTTTTCTACATCAATCTTATAATCAGGATATAATTCGCTTAACAGATCAAATTCAAGATCTGGCAATAATTCTTTTAGTCTATATAAAATTTCTTTGTTAGCAACAGAATCATCTAAATTTGTATGTCCTGAAACTATTAATATATTGACCACTAATTTTCCTACCCTTCCTTAAATTTTTCTACTTTCATACTCAACTTATATTTATTACGTAATTCTGCAATTTCTTGCATCATTTCTGATTTGTGATGAAAATCTAAAGCTTCCTCGTTTTTCCAACGGTCTAGAAGCATTACCGTTTCGGGATCTTCCATCGGAAAGAAATATTCATATCGTTCGTTTCCTTCCTCATTTCTTATTTTATCTACAAGACCAGAAGATATCATTTCTTCAGCAAACTTTTTAGCATTACCATTTTTTCCTTTATAATAAATATTTATTGTTAAACTCATATTATAACCTTCTTTCTTCTATACTATATTGACATTAGGATATGTTTTTTGTAAATCTTCCGTAGCCGGTCCTAATGGTGATCCTCCAGATGTACAAAATGTAATGATTTTTTTATTCGTCAAATCAATTTGATCTAAAAAAGTTTTTACTACATTTGGTGCGACTGCCCTCCATATTGGAAATCCAACGAAAATCGTATCATAAGTATCAATATTGATATTTATATCTTCCATGTCTGGTCTAAATTTTTATCTCTACTTTCCTTTGATGATCTGCTATTTTCATTCATCCAATCTAAATCTTCGTTTGTATACCTTTCTTTTGGAATGGTTTCAAATAAATCTCCTCCAACTTCCCGAGCTAATTGCTCCGCTTTTCTTTTGGTTACTCCACTAGCAGAAAAATAACTAATTAATATTTTTCCCGCAATTATTCTCCTAACTTTTCATATTCCTCATCCGTAACTTTTTCTAACCATTCATTAGAAGTATTCTCTCCTGGTACTTCGATTGAAATATGAGAAAACCAAGAATCTTTTTTAGCACCATGCCAATGTTTTACATTTGCAGGAATGACAATTACTTTTCCTGGTTCTAGGCTAATAGCAGCTTTTCCTTCTTCTTGATACCAGCCATATCCTGCTGTACAAATTAAAATTTGTCCTCCACCTTTATTCGCATGATGAATATGCCAATTGTTTCTACATCCTGGTTCAAATGTTACATTTGCTAAAAAAAGAGGACTATTTTGATCTACTAAGGGATTTAAATAACTATTTCCTATAAAATACTTAGCAAAAGCATCGTTTGGATTTCCTTTTCCAAATACATTAACTTTCTCAAATTCTTTTTCGTTCATCATTCATCTCTCCTTTTATAAAATAATATTTATGAAAAGTCCTAATATTAAGGAACTTATCATCGTAAATAATAAATATATAATAAAGTTTTTAGTTCCCAGTACTATTTTTAATGCCCACAGATTGGTAATTTTTGTTGCTGGTCCTGTAATCATAAACGATGTTGCAGCACCTAGACTCATACCTCGATTTAACCAGTCTTGAAGTAATGGTATCGTTCCTCCACCACAAACATGTAAAGGAACACCAATCGTTGCGGCTAACAAAACAGCATAACCATTATTTTCTCCGAATAAGGTAACTATAGTCGTTACTAGTAGGTGATACATCATCGCTTTCAGATACATTATAACCGCCATGATATTCAACCGTTTCCTCATTATCATTTCCTAAAAATTGAAATACAATAACATTTGCTATTACAACTACCAGTACTACCACTAAGAAGATAATTATTTTTTTCTTCATAATTAAACTCTCTTTCCTAGATGATAAGCTTCTTCTTTATAATATTTTTCAGTAGATGCTCCTGGATAACCATATCCCTTCGCAAGTATCATACCTTGATTATCTAAGTTCAAATAATCTATTAAAATATCAATGTGTTTTTTAATTCCACTCATAACAACTTCATCATTATTCCAAGCTGTCGCAATAAATACAGATTTCAAATGCTTACTTTGTATCCTTCCATTTCTAGAATAAAATCTATCAATCGCACTCTTGATCTGAGCCGAAAAACCAAAATAATATATTGGAGTTGCAAATACAATCATATCTGCTTCTTCAATATGATCTAGGATGTTAGGCATATCATCTTTAAATATACAATCGCCATTCATCCCGCAGTGATTGCAACCAATACAAGGATGTATATTCAAAAGAGCTGTATCAAATCGTGCTACTTGATGACCTTTCTCTGTTGCTCCTTTCATAAATTCTTCTACTAACGTATTAGATGTTCCATGTAGATTATGACTTCCAGTTAGAACTACAATATTCATATTTTTTATTCACTCCCTATCCTTTCTATAGTGATTTTTCCAGAAAGATTTTCAATTTGATTACTTCCTTCTATGGCTCTACCTAGTTCATAAAGACTACTAGAAGAAGAAAAAGAATCATAAAACATAACAACATCTGCCCAGGGAGCATAATAAGCAAGAACTCCTCTACCTCCCTTAGTCGCAAGCTCTGTATCATCTGTATTTAAATCACTACTAGGATAAAAAATCTTTTCATTAGAACTAAAATTTTCTACTTCTGTCGTTAGTGGAAGTTGACGATATAAATTGCTTGCTGCTGTACTATCATTTAGTTCATAGATAATCGTATTATTACCATCACTTACACTGATTCGCATCAATCCTGCCTCACTTTCTCTATTCTTATTTTCTCCACTTACCGTGATATTTTCTCCTGAATTATTTGTTTCTCTAGAGGTATTTTGCATGCATATCATTATTCCTATGGCCACTATAACTACGATTATGACTGGTATGACTATTTTTTTCATAAATTCTCCCTATCCTAATAATTTTTTTATTCCAGTATAGGCAATTTCATAAATAGAATGATATTTATAGTTTATCCCTGCTTTCTCCATAGCTTCTTTTTGTTTTTTTGTCACTATTGCATAAGGGTATATACCAAACATAAATGGAAAAAACGAATAAATAAATTTCATAACTTCTTCATCATCCATATCCTTAAAAAATTGATTCACGCAAAGTTTTACAGAGTGAACCGCATTACCATATGCTTCTTTAAATTCTATTAATCTTTCCATTCTACTGTTTTCTTCTAAATCGTACATATTCATAGATAGTAGTTTTAATAGTCTTTCTCTTTCAGCAATTGTATGTGCTAATAGACTAGCAAACTCCTCTTTGGTAAGAGCATCATTATCACTTCTAATCTTATCTATCGCCTCACTCCATTCTTCGTATTCTCTTTGAAATAATGCTAAAAATATTTCTTCTTTAGTTTCAAAGTAGTTATATATGGAGGGCCTAGAAAACGATGTTTGTTCACTTATCAATTTTATTGTAATATCTTTAAAATTATATTTGTCATATAACTCTTTACAAGCATGAACTATTTCCTCTTTTCTTAAATTGCTATGTGACATAGTATCTCCTTTCTCTGACATTGTGTCAGTTTCTAATATCATTATATGTGTTTTCTGACACAATGTCAATTATTTTTTAAAATTTTAAATCGACATTTTAAAAAGCAAAATTCTTATAAACAAAAAAGTATTCAATTTACCGTCGCAAATTGAATACTACCTAACTAAACGAAATCAAGTATTTCCATTTTAATGTATGTTTTTTTCCCTATATTTATAACATCATAATCACAAACCTTTACTTTCTTCAAGATTTTCAACTTCATTATACTAATTCCGTATTTAAATAATAGTAATAATGTAGAAGTTCTCTTTTATATTCTACAACTTTTCCTTCTGGTAATACTAACATTCTGGTTACTCCTATTTGTTCTACAAATGCTGGATTATGACTAACCATAATTAAAGTACCTGTATAATTTTTAAAATTTTCTCCAATGATTGCTTGTGTTTCTGGATCAAAGTGATTTGTTGGTTCATCTAAAATAATAATGTTAGTTCTTTGAATTAATATCTTACATAAGGCAACTCTGGCTTTTTCTCCTGGAGATAGGACATTTACTTTTTTAAATACATCATCGTTTGAAAATAAAAAATTTCCTAGGAAAGTTCGTAGTTCTTGGTCATTATAGTTAGGATTATCAATATTTTCTAAAATTGTTTTATTCTCATCTAATATTTCTAACTCCTGGGCATAGTAAGCAATACTCGCATGATACCCGTACTCAATTTCTCCTTGAATAGGTTTTAACTGCTTCATAATCAATTTTAATAAGGTCGACTTTCCTACACCATTTTCTCCAACGATTAAGAATTTTTCTCCTCTTGCCATTTGAAAAGAAAGATTGCGATATAAATCTTTTTTATTTGGATAGTGGAACGTTAGATGATTGACTTCTAATGGTATCTTACCACTTTTTTCTAATGGCTCTACCTTCATCGTAACTGTTTTATATTTTTCTTCTCTGCTTTCCAATTCCTCTAACTTTTTCTCTAACATTTTTTTACGAGACTGACCCATTTTCTTTAATTTGTGATTGGTAGCAGATGCCTGTTCTGCTCTTTTTACCACTTCTTCTAAATGTTTAATTTCTCGTTCTTGTTCTCGAATTCTTAATTCCTTCTGCAACATCTCATCTGCATATAATCTTTTAAACTCTGTATAATTTCCTTTATATACTTTTATCTTATGAGTAACTTTATTAATAAACATAGTTTTCGTAATCACTTCATTTAAAAAATCAATATCATGACTAATTACTAAGACCATACCATGATAATTTTTTAAATAATTCGTAACAAAATCTTTCGTCTTCATATCTAAATGATTTGTAGGCTCATCTAAAAGTAAAATATCAGAATTAGAAAAAAGAAGTCGGGCAAAAGCTATTTTTGATTTTTGTCCTCCGGATAAATCCCCTACCTTCATCTCTAGTAATTCGCTTTCTATTTTCATATTCTCAATCAAAGATAACAATTCATCTTCTGCAGTATACTGATGCAGACTATCTAATTCATTTTGTATTTGTTGCGCTCGTCTTAATAATCGTTTCTGCTCTTTTTCTTCTACATTAGGAAGCGTTTCATAAATACTATTTAGCTCTTTTTCTAATTTTTCGATTGGTCTAGCCTGATAAAGATAATCTAACACATTCATTTCCTTATCTTGAAAACTTATCTCTTGTGGAAGATAACCAATCTTTTTATTATGAATAGTAACCTTTCCACCATCTAATCTCTCTTCCTTTAAAATAATCTTAAATAACGTAGTCTTTCCAGCACCATTTACACCAACAACACCTACTTTATCTTTTTCTTCAATACTAAACTCGGCGTCATCATAAATTACTTCACTACCAAAAGCTAAGTACATATTTTGTCCTTTCATGGTGTCACCAACTTTCTATCCTACTTTATTTTATCTTTATAAAATTCATTTTCCTTTAACATTTCTTTGATATTTTTAAATTGTGTTTCTGCTAATGGTTCACATAATTTTAATACTTCATCATCTTGATAGTTTTTTACAGCTACTTTTTTATCCCTTCTTTTAAAGAAAATAAAAAGACAACTTCACTTTCTTTTAAATATTCATTCCAATAGCCTTCTTTTAAGTGTTTTGAAATAAATTCTTCCCAGATTTTTTCTTTTTCTTTAGGAAATGTTACTTTATAATTTTCTTGATCTTGTTCTATTACAAAATTTTCTTGTTCTAATTCTTTTATAGAATTATCTACTCCCAGAACATAACTATAATATATTTTATTTTTCTCCTACATGTTTTCTTTTTTCTTTTCTTTCTACCTGTTCTAGTGGAAATACTTCATTTGGCAAATTATTTTTAAACGCCACACTTTCTTCTGGAGTTCCATATAGTTTTATTAATGATTTCATATGTTCTTTTACTTCTTCTTTTTCTGTACAAATATAAAGAGGATTCTGTAATACAAAATAACAATACGTAAGTAGACTTCCAAGACTACTAACAGAAGAATGATTCGTATCTTCTAAGGGAAGATAAACTTCTTTTACTCCATCTAAGATATTCTGATTTTTTAGATGCATAAAAGTTAATTCTCCACAATTACTTAGTATTAATTTATCTCCTACTTTTTCGTATTCAAATTCTCTTGGTAAAACACTTAAATCTTTTGCAGTAGAACAAGCAATACGAAAACCATTTTTTCTAGCTTCATCTATCGTATTTGGATGATCAAAATGCATACAATATACTTTATTTCGCAACTCTTCTGGCACTATTTGTTTTAATACATTAAAATCTAGATGAACTACAGGTATGGATAAAGTTACATCGACATAAATTTCAGAAAATTCCGTACGTACTAATTCTTCAATATATTTAGTATCAATAGAGTCGCTGGTATATAATACTTTTCCTTTTTGTGTTTCAAACATTAAAGAATAACATTTTCCTTCTAACTCTGGAGAATGTTTTGTTTTTAAAAATTTCATGCTTTGGAATCTTTTAAATTTACCTTCGATATCACTACTTGTTAAAAATCTACATTTATCTTCTGAAATAGAAAAAATATCTAATAAAGTATCTATATCTTCTTTTAGAGCATCTTTCTCTTCTCCAGGTATGATAATATTCAGTTTCTTATTTAAATTATTATCACAATAGTCCACCAATTGCCCTAATCCCGCAATATGATCAGAATGAGTATGAGTAAATACTACATAAATATCTTTAATATCAGTAAATGACTCCTGTTCTTTTAATTGTTCAAATGCAGTTTCACCACAGTCAATTAAAAATAACTGGTCTTCTTCAATAAAATAAGCACAATTATTATATAAACTTGTTTGAAAAGCAGATCCTATTCCTAAAAATTTTAAATTCATTCTATTCCTCTTTTCTATTTCTCCCTATTATACCAGAACATTTCTTCTTTAACAATTACTAACGTACTTTCTAATAAACTTAATTAAAGCATTGCAAAGCCTTTCCATATTTTCAGCATTATCAATATTTCTATATTTTCCATTAATTTCTATTTGAATCACATCTATTTCTGTTTTACCAAAAATATATTTAGTAATTCCTCCCCCTTTAAAAGGATTATTCAAAGCTATTTCATAAATAC
Source organism: uncultured Bacilli bacterium (assembly GCA_944364005.1). Next base: position 19,142 of record CALVVW010000005.1, read on the forward strand.
CGGACTCAAAAAAAGCATTTCTCAAGTTTTTAATCGTAGAATGTCTGACGGATAAATTATTTAATGTACCAAATTCTACATCAAATTCTCTTCTACTAGAAGCACCGTGAATATCAATTAATAATTTTACACCATGCTCTTGAATAAATCTTTCTAATAATAATTTAAAATCATCGACTTCTTCCCAATTAGAATCTATTTTGGTTGCTCTTTGTTTAATTAAATAACTACAATCCGTCTTATTACTAACATATTTTGCAATGGCTTTTGTAAAAGGTTCATTCAGTTTTATCGACCCGTCCCTTTTTCTTTGCTTCATCGTATGAGGAGCAGTTAAAATAATCGGAATACTTCCCTTTTTCATCAAATAAGTACTTTCTATCTTTGCATTTTCTAATTTATCTATCTCTTCTTTAAATGTCATATTCACCCTTCTTACCTTTCTCATTGTCTAATATTACTATTGTTTTTTGATCCAGCTCATTATAAAAATATTTTCTTAACACTTTTATAAATACTTTTTCTTTCTTATCTACCATATGAAATAAAGTCATACATGATTTTAACTTTAATGTATCAACACTACCTAAAACATCTGCAATATTAGAAACATCTAATTCTAATAGAGCTTGTGATATTTCCAATAACCTACTTTTTAAAAGAGGATTTTCTAAATAAAGAATAGCTTCTTCAAAATTTTGAATTGCATAATATTTAGATATTTGAGAGTGTCCCAGCCCTTTAATTTGCGGAAAAATAAACCATATCCAATGACTTCTCTTTTTCCCAGCTTTAATTTCTGCTAAAGCATGGATATAAGTATTCTCTTGCGCTTTTAGAAAACGGTTTAAATCACTCATCGCATCCTCTTCTTGCTAAAACATACTCTATCATAGGCTTTAACTGCTTTTTATTGACAAAATTTCCTCCTACCATAAAAAGCTGAATCATTGCTTTATCTCTATGGTTTTCCAGTGCAATAGCTCGTCCTACTATTTTTAATAATTTTTGATAAAACTTATTTAATTTTTCATAATTAATCCCGCCACGTAAATAAAACAATTCTTGTCTAATATGATTATACGTTTTTAATTTTTCTATATATTCTGTACTTTTAGGATAGGCACCTACTGCTCCAACACAACATATCTGATACTTTTTATTCATCTTCTTATATCCAACGAAAGAAGTTGCTCTTACCCAGGATAAATAGATAATTTCTTCCTTCTTTTTTACCTTCTCTTTAGCATCACGAACAGAGTAGCATGGTATTTTTAACTCTTTACTAAGACTCTCAGCATACTCTTGTGTATGCCCTGTCTTACTCTGATAAACAATAGCTTTAATCATATATATAATCCTCTCTAATTCTTTTTCTGTTTTAAATAACTATCTCGATAAGCTAATAATTTTGTTTTTGCTCTTGGTAAATTGTAAGATGCTGCTAACTCTAAATAGTATTTAGACTTATCCAAATCTTGTTTTGTACCTGTTCCTGTATAATAAAAATTTGCTCCTAAATCATAGATTGCCGCAATATGACCCTTCTCTGCCGCATCACTAATTAACTCAAAAGCTCGTCTTTTATCTTCCTTAACATCACCGAAGCCAAAATAGTAATAAGCACCTAGACAAAAGATAGAAAAAGTCTGCCTTTCAGGATATTCTTTTTCTTTTTCTATTAAATCTAGTAATAAAGGATAGGCAGAAACAAATAACTCATAGGCCTTATCCTTATCTTTTAAAACACCATCACCAAAGTAGTAGCACGCACCAAGGCCATAGATAGCTCTAGGATCACCTTTTTTAGCACCTTCTTGATACCAGTAAACTGCCTTTTCTAAATCCTGGTCTACTCCATTTTCACCACTATCATAGCTTCTTCCTAAAAGATAGCAACAAAGACCATCGGTTGCTGCCTTTTTTTCTAACTCTTCTATATTAAAAATTAATGGTACTATCTGATTCATTTTCTTGTTTTTCCTTTCCATAAGCATTGCATTTTTTTAAAAAGTGTTTTTTTCTTAGTAGATTCTGTTATATCTGATACTTCTTGACATGGTAGTTCTTCTGGTGTTTCTAGTAGATTGTTTTCTTCTACAAAATGATATTTTGTTAGAAACTCATTTGCTTTTTCATAGCATGCTCTAATTCTAGTAACTTCTGATTCATTAGGATGAATAATAGTCATAAACTTAGCTATTCTATATTCTGGTACTTTAAAGCAAACCTTTGACTCTGCCGGTAGTATAAAATTATCTAACTCTTCTCTTATTTCTTCTTTTTCTTCAAAATGATTCACAGTCTTTTTTTCTAGATTTTCATTGATTTCTCTAAGATACTTAGTCTTACTAAAAAGCAAAGCATATGCTAATTGATCTTTGACATTCCAACTATCACTTCTATTATATAATGCCTCTTCTGCTAATTGAGTAATTTCTAAAACTACTTTTCTATCTATATTATCAGAATAATATTCTATATATCTATGAATCATTTCTAATGTTACAGTACTTATTTCTATATTAGGATGATTTAATAGATAAGTAAAACTATCTACATCTTGATAAAAGGCACAAGCCAGTGCTGTCTCATCACAGACTTCTTCTCTTGGCCAACGTTTTGTTATTATAATCTTTTTTACGATTTCTCTTTTATCTTTTATATTACTATATTCTAGTCTGTTTATAATATCTAGTGTTAATCGTGCTGAGAATCTTTCGTCTAAAATAATACTATATAAAAGATTTAGATGTCCTGGAAATATTTCGTCTATGGATTCGTAAATTCTTCCATTTTTAGGATTTATATAATTTTTTAGAGCATAAGTTGCAAGTGTTCTACGATATTCCATTTTACTTGGTTCTCTAGTTTGATTTATATCAAAATCTTCTCTTTTCATCATGTCATAAAATAAATCTAATGAGTCTGCATCTAACATATATTTCGGTAATGTATAATCTCCCCAGGTATCTAGTGACATCCAATCTGATTTTTTCCTTGTTTTTATTACCTTTTTTAACATTTGAGTTACAAAACTCTTTGTTTTACTTGTATCATAGGGAAATGGTACTAATTTTGTTGTTCCCCATTCTGCAAATTTTTTTCGCGTAATATCATGAATCTTTATAAACTCCATCATACCAAAAGAAATATCTTCCTGTTTTAATAACTCATTAAATATACTAAGTCTAACCTCTAACGATTTTTCTAATTTTTTTATAAACTCTACTTCCTCAATGGTATAAGATTTCGCTACTGTCCAGCTATTTTCCTTTTTCGTTTCCACTTCATAGAAAGGTTCTACTAGAGCCTGATAAGGATTTAATCCTGTTCCTACTTGTTTTATAAATTCTTCATCCTCTAATAATAGTTTGGCAACTTTAGGGCAAGCGTAGTAGCATGCTGTAGCAAGTAAATTTTCCTCTTCTTCTCTTGACTTAGTTGTCTTATTTTCTCTTCTATTTAAGTGTGTTCTATCAAAATATTTATTCTCTAATAATTGTAAAGCAATATTTTCATCCCCTGCTACCATAGATAAAAATACTAAATCATGTCCATCTTTATCTTTAATATTGATATCTCCTGTAACTATATTTTCTCTAATTTTAGTTAAAACATCCTTTTCCATAATTCACCTCTAAAGCTAATGTTTTTGATAAAGAAAACAGTCCTGCTCATGAGAATTTATCACTCCTACCGCTTGTAAATAAGAATAAATAATTGTTGTACCAACAAATCTCATGCCACGCCTTTCTAAATCTTTTGATATCCTATCTGATAACTCTGATTTTGTCTTATCATATTCATAAATAATTTGATTATTAGTAAAATTCCATAAATAATTAGAAAAACTTTGATATTCCTTCTGAATATCCATATAAACCTTTGCATTCTTAATTACTGCAATAATTTTCCTTCTATTTCTAATAATTCCTGTATTTTGTAGAAGTTCCTCTATCTTTTTATCATCATACTTACTAATTTTATCATAATTAAAATTATCAAAAGATATTCGAAAAGCTTCTCTTTTATTTAAAACACATTCCCAAGAAAGTCCCGCTTGAAACGACTCCAACAATAACATCTCAAATAGTTTATTATCATCATATACAGGAACTGCCCATTCCTCATCATGGTATTTTACATATAAAGGATTCTTATGATTTACCCAGCTACATCGATTCATACTATTTTCCATGAAAATTACCTGCAACACTTTCTACCTCTTGTAGTTCAAAACGATATTTTTGTTTTGCCTTAGGATATTTCTCATGATTCACTTCTTCTAAAAAATCATTTAATGGTCTTACCCAGCAACTTCCATCTTCATATAATTTTCTATATACTACCATCTCTTCTAAAGTTTCACTATTTTTTACAATTTCTTCTACCAAATAATAATCACCTTTAAAATGTCTATAGATTCCATGTATTTTAATATCTCTCATATTCTACCTCTTTTCTTCTAATCTTAGTATATCAAAAAAACAGGAACGTGTCTTTACTTTTCCTGTTTTGCGTCGTATTTATCTAAGAACTCTTTTCTATATTCTAAGATTGTATCATTTTTAATAGCTTCTCTTAATTCTTCTGTTAATCTAATTAAAAATCTAATATTGTGAATGGATAATAATCTACCCCCTAACGTCTCTCCTGTCGTAATCAAGTGTCTAATATAAGCTCTAGAATAATTTCTACATGTGTAGCAATCACAACCATCTTCGATTGGAGCTAGATCTACTTTAAACTTAGCATTATTTAAATTAATTTTACCACTTCTTGTAAAAGCTTGACCGTGTCTTGCTATTCTTGTTGGTAAGACACAGTCAAAAATATCGATACCACGAATAACACCTTCAATAATATCGACCGGCTCTCCTACACCCATGAGATATCTTACTTTATCTTCTGGTAAGTATGGCACAGAGTAATCAATGGCCTTATACATATCCTCTTTACTTTCTCCATCATTTGCAACACCGCCGATACTATAACCATCAAAATCAAGCTTTACAGTCTCTATAGCAGAATACTTTCTTAAATCTTCATGCGCTCCACCCTGTACAATTCCAAACAACGCTTGATTAGGATTACTATGTACAGCTTTTCCTCTTTTAGCCCAGCGAATTGTTCTTTCAATACTATTTTTCAAATATTCATAACTAGCACTAGCTGGTGGACATTCATCAAAACTCATTGCAATATCACTATCTAATTTATTTTGAATCTCAATGGATTTTTCTGGTGTTAAAAACAAATTTTGTCCATCAATATGACTCTTAAAATGAACACCTTCTTCAGTAATATCTTTCTTTTTGTTTTTAGCAAGAGAAAACACCTGAAAACCACCACTATCTGTTAAAATAGGCTGATCCCAGCTCATAAATTGGTGAAGACCTCCACAATTTTTAATCACATCAGGTCCTGGTCTTAACCATAGATGATAAGTATTTGCTAAAATAATACCAGCATGTTCTGCTTTTAATTCTTCTTTAGATAAAGACTTTACAGTAGCACGAGTTCCAACAGGCATAAACATAGGAGTCTCATAAGTACCATAATTTGTTTCAATCGTACCAAGTCTTGCCTTAGTATTTTTTTCTGTTTTTAATAAATTATATTTTATTTTCATAACGTCACTTCCTTAAGACTTCTTCATTATATCGTAAACAAAAGAAAAAGACAAGTAAGAATACTGTGTCTCCATTTACTTTCTTCCTTTATTTATTTGATATTGATCTCTGAATGCTTTCACTTTTCTTTTAGCCTGTTCTAAAGATTTCTCAGTCGCATCAGAAAATAACGGGATATAATCCGGTCTGTTTTCATCAATTAATGATATAACATTTTGATTACTAGCTTTCAGGCTTGCATCTACTTCGCCTAACACATTCTTCACCTTATAAAGATAATCAAAGGTAGCATTACGTTGTTGTAATAAAGTAAGATGATTTCCAGAAGTTATATTATTAGAAGTAATTTTGACACCCTTTAATATTTCTGTACTAGTCATAACCATATCCTTGGACAAATTCCCTAATACTCTAGACTTTCTCACAAAAGTTGCTGTCTTTTTTCCACCAAATCTACCTACTAGACTAGCAAATTTAAAAGTCTTGATAGTCCCTTTTATTTCAGGACCTTTACTTATGTCTTTCAGTTCTACTGCTAAGTTTTTTATATACTTAAAAAATATAGATTTCTCTTCTTCTGTCAAAGGTTCCATCATTTCAACTTTAGCAAGGATAACTGGCAACTCGACCATAGCTTTCGTAGTTTCAATCATAATTTTTCTTAGTTCTTCACTATCTATCTCGTTTTGAAGACTCATTGTTACACCTTCTTCCTGTAAATAAAATACTGGCTTTATCTATTGTGATTACTTCATATTTCTCATTTTTAAATGTGTCTTTCCTATTCCTGGTCTATCATATTCCATACTAGTAATTAACACCTCTATTCTTTCACCATCTCTGGTATCATAATGAAACCTAGAACCTAATTTTTTATGATAAACCGCTTTACCAAAATCACTATTATAAGTTAAATAAAGAGAAGATGGCTCGTTTGATACTTTTTTCTCAATTAATATAACATCTAAAAACTCCATATCTTCCTTACTATACTTTAAAAAAGCCTTAAAATGAGAACCTATTTCTACCCGTTCACTATTAGGATTTGAAATGATAGTACTATCTTTTAATAAATCAGATAACTTTTGAATTCTATCTGCATTTTCCTGTATTTTCCAAATAGCATCATAGTCAGAGTCCCCTGGTCGTGTATAGCAAGTCGCTTTATCTCTTTCTTTTGCCTCATTTAATAATTTAATCTCTTCTGCTAATTTATGTATTTCTTGTTGCATAATTGTTACTTGATCAGTAAGTAATTTCATAATATCGCCTCTTTATTTCTTTAATTTTTGATAAAGCAATGGATTAGAAATCCTACTAGCATCCTTACTGTTATCGATATCAAAAGCAAATACAGTATAAACAGAACCTTCCTGAGAAACTAAAACACTATTTTCTTCCGTTAATCCTACAATTTGTCTACCAATAGGACTATCAACTTCTAAATAATTAGTATCTAATTCCAAAGAAACTGCTCTTTGAATAAGTTCTACTCTTTTACTTTCGCCTGTCTCATTACATATTAAACTGACATGACTACCGATGTCTATTTTTTCTCCATTAGTTTCAGGATTTACTCTTGGTACAGACGTTAATAAATAATCAATCTCCTCTAATCTAGTAGTTAATGTATTTAATTTCGCATTCTTTTCTTCATAAGAGAAAACATTTTCTTGATTAATATTTTGTACTCTACCAGATTTTCTTCTTTTCAATCCATTTTCCATCAAATAAAAAGTAAAGCAATTTTTTAGGTTTCTATTATCTATTCTTTTAAATAACTGGCTATAAATACTGATCTCTCTATCTTTATTTATTGCATATTCTGCTTTATCTACGACAGTATATTCTCTTGGGATGTCATCAGCAATACAAATTGTAACTTTCGTACCTGGAACTAATTCGTCCATTTCAGATTTTTCTTTCACCATTTCTTGAGTAACCAAATCTTTTTCTAATTCCAATAATTCTACTTGACTATCCGTTAAATATGAAACTTCTGACAACTCTCGATGTGGAAGATACTTTACATATTGATCAATATCATCAACAATTCCTGTAACAGTAGCAGTCATCTGTTGTTTTGTCTCTGGTGAAAGATAGGTTACTTCATCTCCTGTAACAGCACCACGTAATGCTTTACCAATAGCAGTATTCAAACTAATACAGTTAATATCTGTCATCCCAATTTTAGTATCTACTAAAGTATATAGTTCTGGTTGTTCTTCTCCTAGAAATTGTAAAAAGAACTTCGTTCCTAACTCTATCTTAGTAGTATCAATTTCCCTAACTCGGTCACCTTGCCTTAAGGCATCTGCAAAAGAAGTTTTCATCTTTTCAGTCAATAAATATTGAGATTCACTAAATAGATTACTCCCGTCATTTAACATTGCTTCAGAGTCTCCATGCTTTAATCCGGAAAAATAATTCTTAAAACTAGATAAGGCTTCTTTCTCTATTTCCAATGCGTTCAACAACGCTTGAACTTGTTCTGGTATTAACTTCATATAATCGCCCTTTCATGTATTGCCTATTATAACACAACACACCATGGCTTTTCAATCAATTTTCTTTATAAATTTCATCTAAAAATACTATTTAATAAAAAAAGCATCACTTTATAGCGACGCTTACTAATCCATAATTTCCATCTTTATCCCGAATAAAAGTAAAAGTAGTAATAGGCAAGTTATTTTTTACTGACTGATACTCTTCCTCTGTAATTTCATAATAATCACCAAAACCTCCTAATACTGGATTTTCTCCATTCCTACTATCGATAGCACTTTTATAATATCCCGTGACAGGTCCACAAGTTCCATAACAATAGTCACCATACAATATATTTACTCTAACTGTATAAATTTTATCTTTCTTCTGACCATCAAGATAATAGATTTCTGCAGGATAGATACCCGCTCCACCATGTCCATGAATATCTTGAAAAAAGTATTCTCTTTTTGCACTATCATACCGGTATAATACACCATCTCCCAAAAAGCATTGAATATCTTCATGAATATAAGGATGATTATCTCCAAAATATTTTTCTAATACTTTTTCTAAGTCACTTTCCATAAAATCAGAGAATTTATTTTCTAGTTGCATTGATGCAAAATATAAAACTTCTTGATTATCTAAAGTACTTTTTTCAGTAATTGGATAACTATCTGCAAAATAAGGAGTATAAACTTTTATCTGTTCTAATAAGGTGTTTTTTTCTTCTTTTGTTACCTCTTTTATTTCTAATTCCTTTTTTTCTTTTCTTGATTCTTCTTTATTTATTACTTGATCATAGATGATGTATCCTGAGATACCAAATAAAGTAATTATTAAAATAATAATTACAATTACTCCCTTGTTACTCTTTTCCTTTTTTATCATTTTTATACTCCTATTTTATATTATTCATTATAAAATTTTCTTGCTAGATCTACTACTTTATCAAGTTCTCCTTCTTTTTTGAAGCGATGGTCAGCTCCTTTAATAATTTCCATTTTAGTATTATATTTTTTCATAAATGCAATGGAATCCGTTATTGGAGCTGTATCATCTTGATCACCATGAATAATTAATATCTTATTTTTATTTGTTTGATAAACATCAAATATTTGATTATCTATTAATTCTTTATAAAATGAATAATTCACCTTTAATTCTCTTTCATATCCAACGATAGTGTAACCTTTCTTTTCAAATTCGTCTAGACTATCGTTTAAAATGGCATTGACAAATATTTTATCCATTGCGATTGCAGGGCATCTAAGAACTATGCGATTATATAGACAATTTTTCTTAGAAATTAAAAGCAATAGCAAGTATGCTCCAAAACTAGTAGCAAAATAATCAATACTTGCATCTGGATATTTTTCTTTATAATAATTCTCTACAGTCAAAATATCATGAAAGCAATTATCTAATGTTAAATAGTCTCCATCTACCTCACTTTTTCCGTGACCTGGTAAATCTAGAGCAACAGTCATTGTATTATCATCTAACATCTTCTCTGCTAATGATGCGATTGCACTACTTTCGTTGTCCCCTGCGAATCCATGAATAGCAAATATCACTCTTTCTACTTTACTTGGCATCCATACTTTACATTCAATATTATATTTTTCTCCCTTGATTTTCTGATACATTGTTTTCATTTCCTTTCTTTATTATCTCTACTAATTGTATTGCACCTTCTATTCCATTACAGGAAATTGTTGTAGGCCTTTTTAAAAAATCTTCGGCTCTTTCACCTACTCCATTTTCTCCTAATTTATTATTAGAAAATTGTTCATCTGGGATAATATAAATCATACTATCCATATACTTATTAAAATCATATCCTTTTTTTCACAGTTTGCTTGTCGTTCTGGATCTAATATTTTATAAGTACCATCTTTATCCTCAGCAACAACTACATAATGAAGTAACTGTTTATTAGCTCCAGGTAATTTTGCTAATAACGTGTGAGTTTTTATATCATACATAGCTAACAACACCCTAACTGCTTCCGCATATCCTGCACACATTGCTTCTTTTAAAGCAAGTGCTGCATACCCGGTTCTATAAATTTCTTCATATTTTGGAAAAAAATCTATTTCACCCATAAATTCTTCAAAATATGAATGTCTAATATTTACTGTACTTTTAATATAATCATTTACTAATTTAATAGGATTTGTATTTACATATTCTGTTGCTTCAAAACTTTTATATAGAATGTCTAGGCGTTCATATAAAACTTCTATCATTTCTTTACTATAAAATTCACTGCCATGACAGGACTCACATATTATTGAATTTATTTTAATTTGTTTCTCCAACGATAACATGATTTCCCCCCTCTTTTAATTGTTTTACCATAATATTATAAGATTGGTAGATATTAAAATATTTTTTTAATGAAATATTTTGATATCTAAAATTTCTTATTAAAAATGGTTCTTTATAAAAGCTTTTTAAAGATGTGATATAATCAATATTTGTGTTTTCTAAAAATAAGAAGTTATCAATCCATACTTTAACATTTTCTAATTCTTCATATTGGTTTTGTTTTTCTATATAGCAAGCCTTTATATTTTTATCTAAATAAATATAAATATTAGATTCCTTAGAGTACGTTTCTAGTAGTTTAGAATTCTTTATTTTTAAAATTTCTAGTAGATTTTGTTTTTCTTCTATAGATGCTTTTTTCCATTTACAAATAGACTCTTTATTAGCATGTGAAAGATAGTCTTCATTAATATATAAATCGTCAAATCCGTTTTTTAAGAAGAATTGCTGACAATGTATTGGAGTTCCATAGAAAAAACTGTTTTTATTACCAAGAATCATTGTATGATATTCTTTTTCTATTTCTTTTTCTGCTTGTCTTAATAAGTATGTTCCTATCATTAAATTTTGAAACTCTTTTTTCACACATATTAATAATAAATGGTTTTGTTTCATTGCTACAAAACCTAATACTTCATTATTTTTTTCATATTTGATGATTTTTGCTTTTTTTAATTGTTCTGTAAAGAAATTATAACTGTATCTTTCTTTTAAAAATAGTTCCTTATAAATTTGATACAATGTATTCATGTCATTCTCCTTTGACTTTAGATGATTATTTTTTCTGTGGTTATTTACCTTTTCCTTGTTGTAAACTCATCTCATAAATAGCATTTTGTAATTCTATAAATCTAACTTGTGCTTCTTGTTGAAATAACTTTAGTTGTTTTCCCATCTCTTCTAATTCTTTCTTTTTTAAAAAATGGCGATATTTATTCTTAATTTCCTGTCGAAATTTTTCTATTCTATTTAACGCTTCTCTTAGACTTTCTCCTGTATCATCATCACTAGTTAATAATTCCATTAGAATAGCTATTAATTTTTGATATTCCTTAGATACTTTCTTTTCTACCAAAGGATGCACCAACTTACTATTAATTACAATAATATTTTTAATATTTGTATTTTGTATCACAAATATCTTTTTACTACTTCCCATGGGAAAACCATAGAATTGCTCACTAAACTCTATCTTTTTCATTTTCTTTTTTTCTTTCGTGACTTGATACATAATACCACCTACTTTTCTAATAAATCAGGTCTTCTATCTCTAGTTCTCTCTAAACTCTGCGCTCTACGATACTCTTCTATCTTTTTATGATCTCCTGAAGTGAGTACCTCAGGTACTTCCATTCCTCGAAACACTCTAGGTTTTGTATACGTTGGATAGTCCAATAAATGATGATTGAACGAATCCATTTGATGAGACTCTTCTTCAATCACACCAGGTAAGAGTCTTACAATAGAATCCGTAATCACCATACTAGCTAATTCTCCCCCGGTTAATACATAGTCACCAATACTAATTTCTAAATCACAAATAGACCTAATTCTCTCATCGAATCCCTCATAATGACCACAAATAAATATCAAATGTTTCTCTGAAGATAAATCATAGGCCATCTGTTGCTTATAAGGAATACCATCTGGTGTTAATAAAATGACTTTACTATCTTCTGTTTTAATACTTTCAACACAATCAAAAATAGGTTGACAAGTAAGTACCATTCCACATCCACCACCATAAGGAGTATCATCTACTTTATGATGAGGATCCGTAGAATAATCTCTAAAATTATGAAGATAAATCTCTACTTTGCCTTCTTCTTGTGCTCGTTTGATAATAGACTGAGAAAAAACACCTTCAAACATCTCTGGAAAAAGTGTTAGTATATCTATTTTCATCATACCACCTACATCTCTAACATTTGATCAATTAAAATTTCTTTTTTCTTAGTATCAATTTTTACTAATGGCGACTTCATTGGAACCAATATTTCTTTATCTAATTGTACTCTCATAATTTTATTCGTAGGACTTGCTAGAAATATTTCCTTTATTATTCCCTTTTTTCCTGATGTTGTCAAGACTTGAAATGTCATTAAATCCTCATCTAGTACTTCATTATCATCTAATAACAACTCTTCTTTATCAATATATACCTTCTTTTTTAACAAAAACAAAACTTCATTAATATCATGATAATCATCTAACGTTACCATATCAAACTGCTTATGAACACGATAAGACTTAATCTCATATGACTTATCATCAATAAGTACTTGATTACCTACCCTAAAAGCTTTCTCTTTATATGGAAAAGAACTTTTAATTTTTATTTCACCTTTAATTCCATGAGTAGATACAATTCTACCTAAATATATCTTTTTCATATTACTTATCCATCTCATATAGTAGAATACTTGCAGCAACAGCAACATTCAAACTTTCTACTTTCTCATTCATTTGTATATATAATCTTTTATCACATTTATCTAAAGTAGTAGAACGTATACCATTTCCTTCATTACCAACAATTAATGCAAACTTCTTTCTATCCTTTTCAGCTAAATCACATACATTCATTCCATAGTCAACACTACTTCCATAAATAGGAATTTCTTTATCATGCAACAAGTCTAATACTTTATCAATCTTTCTACTAATTACATTCAAGTGAAATAACATTCCTTGTGTTGCTCTTACTACTTTAGAATTATAAATATCAACAGAGTTTTCAGATAGAATAACCGTATCAATATCAAAGGCTTTTGCACTTCTAATAATCGTTCCCACATTTCCAGGATCTTGTACTTCATCTAATATTAAAAATTTTGATCCTACTAAATCCCTATCAGGTAATTTTCTACATAAAGCCATAACGCTAGCAGGTGTATCAACCTCAGATATCTTATAAATAATTTCTCTTGTTACATAAACATAAGGACAAGGTAGTGGCAAAGCTTGATTTTCTTCCATAATCAATTCTTCAATAATTCCGCTTTTAAATGCTTCTAGCACTAGATGCATACCCTCTACAATAAACTCACCATATTCATCACGATATTTTTTCTTCTTCAATTTTGTATATTTTTTTACTTTTTCATTATCTAAACTTGTAATTACCATTAAAACTCCTTCATTTCCTTTCTATATTTCTTATAGTCTGGCATATTTTCTTCTACTAAATCCCAAAATTTAGTAGAATGATTTGCATAAATTAAATGAGATAATTCATGTACAATAACATAATCTAAATATTTTAAATCTCTCTTCATTAATTCTAAATTTAAAGTAATCGTCTTTGTTTTCACATTACATACTCCCCAACGAGTACTCATCTTTCTAATTCTTAAATCTGGATAGGGAATCCTTTTAGAAAAGCGATGATATATTTGATCTAGATGATCTTTATAAATTACTTTAGCTTGCTTTTTATACCAGTCATCGATATTAATTTTTTTATTTATGAATACTTTATTTTCTCCAAAGGAAATATTACAGTACTCTACATATACAATATCATATTTTTTACCTAGATAAAAGAAGCCTGTATTATTTTCATTCTTAATTTTTTGACTTTTTATCATTCTTTTAATTTGCCTCGTATTTTCTTCTATGATTTTACTAATAGCTTTATCACTAGTAAAATAATTAGTAGTAACTTTAATTGTCATATCTTTTTTTACTCTAATATAAGTATTTTTATTACTTCTTTTTCTCTCAATTTCTATCGCATAAACTTGATCATCAATTTGAAGTTTCATAGTACCACCAAGAATATTTTACTATAAATTAAAAAGAAAGGAAAGCCTACCTTCCTTACTCTTTTGTTCTCTCTACTCCAACATAATAGTAAAATCCATCATTTCCCATCTGAAAAGTATAAGTATATTGTGCTAAACTATCTTGATAACTGTTAACATAACCTCTAATATCTTCTTCTGTAGAACTAGTACTAGTAGTGAAAGATACTTCATCAGTTAAGTCAACATCTTTATATAATTTGCCTGTACTACTATCATAAAACGCTACCGCAGTAACAACAGTCAATGTATCATTCTCTTTTTGAGCATTTATAATTTCTTCATATACATCAATTGGACTTATAGCTACTCCACATCCATCTACAGTAGTAACATAACGACTATTAACAGAATCATAAGACATACTAGCACAACCTAAAGTAAAACTATTAATATTATGATAAGTACCAGAGCCAAATAACCTTTCATAAGCCTCTTTGACATCCTCTTCATCAACATATCCAACATTTCCTTCACTATCGGCTGGACTAATTGGTGTTAATTGAACACCCTTGGTATTCGTAGCAATAGCGAATTTATATTCATCTGACATATCTTCTACTTTACTTCCACCATTTTCATAAATTAATTTATCAAATTTTTCTGCTGGATTATGAACTTGTTGTATCAATGCTTTTATATTGGCATTATCTGTATCTATTTCTATAATTTTGGATGTTTCTTGCTTTTCTTCTGTTCTATTTTCTTGTGTTAATCCAGGAATTTCTATTATTTGTTTTTCTATTAAGATATAGATAACTAATCCTAATATAATAATCAATAAAATAACTAATAATGTATTATTTTTATTCTTTTTCATAAACTATTTCTCCTTTAATCGTATTATGACAAAAAATATTGATATAAACAAGTATTTTTGATTTTTAATTTGTAAAATATGTATAATTTAAAATGATTTATTCATACTACAGTTAGGAGGGAAAAACATGAACTTAAGTATAAGAGAACATATTATTAATAATTTTAAAGGAGATAATTATGATACTTTGAAAAGAGCAATTGATGAATCAGTAGCTTCTCAAGATGAAGTTACTCTACCAGGCCTAGGTGTTTTCTTAGAAATCATCTGGGAAAATTCAGATCAAGAGTTAAAAAATCAATTAGTCGAAATTATTAAAAAACGTGTAGAAAAAGGGTTAGAGGATGAAAAAAAGGAAAATTAATTTCCTTTTTTTAGTTTAAATCTTTAAAATAAATTGTTTTTTCTACTACTCTTTTAATATCAATATCATTGAAAGGTTTTTTTATCATATCTACAATTTGATACTTAAAAGCTTTATCAATTGTCTCTTTAGAAGAATCTCCTGAAATAATAGATACTGGCATTTCTGTAAACAATTGATTTTGCTTCATATAATCAAGTACAGCAAAGCCATCAACATTAGGCATATTCAAGTCAAGTAAAATAGCCTTAATATTATTATTTCCCTGATTAGCTTTAATAATTTCTAAAGCTTCCTTACCATCTTTTGCTACGCCTACTTTATACGTATTACTAAAGATTCTGCTTACAAAGTTTCTTACAATATTAGAGTCATCAGCAACCAAAATAGTTGGCTCCTCATATACTTCTCCTAAGGAGATGATAGAGGGTTGTTCTTCTAATAGTTCTGCAGCATCTCTGTTGGAAGAAGAATTTTCTACTTCTTCTTTTCCTAAATATTGTTTTACAACATGGGTTAGGCGATCCACTTCTTTCATTAGTTCATCATAAGTATCATAAATATAGTATACATCCCCTGCTTTGCTCTTCATTTCTTGATTATAAGCAAGCTCTGCTAATTTTGTAAAACCAAAATATTTTGCATCACTTTTTAAAGAATGAACATAAATTGCATAGTTGTTCATATCTTTCGCATTCTTATATTCTTCTAATTTTGGTATTTTTTGAGAAACACCTAATAAGAATTCTCCAACGGTATCATTATATGTTTGCATATCTCCAAACAATTCTAAACTTTTATCAATATCTACACCATTTTCTTTCAAAAAATCAACGTTCAACATATTTCCATCCTCTTATACTTTCTTTTAATTTGATTATAGCTCAAAATGAAAACTTCTGCAATCTTTTCTTAGTCTACATTGTAACGGTAGAAGATATTTGCTGTTTTTTTCCCATAGTTACTTCTCTATTCTTACTATTCTTAACTAACTCCAAATACAAATTATCTTTTGCTGAATCTTTATTATTAAAATAATCATCAATTAGTTCACTAGTAGTTTTAAACCGTATATGACCATTATCTTTTACAAATTCATAATGAAATTGGGAATATTTATTATATAGCTGAGGCTTTTCATTTAATAACGACAAAGTTTCCTCTTCCACTCGGACTTTCTTACCATCAATTACTCTCATTGTATCATGATTAGTAAGTAGTGCATAATCTGCTGCATATTCCTTTTTCTTAGACTCATCTAAAGCTCCAAACATCATTTTTCTAAAATGTTGCTCAAAAAGTAAACCATAAACTCTAGCATCCACTTCTATGAGCATATGATAATAATTGTCATCATATATTTTTTGATTTCTTTTACGAATCATACTTTCATAAAACATAATTAAATCATTTCTATCCTCTACAATACGATGATAGCGTTTATAATTTTGATATACATGACGAGCTTCATGACCAAGAGTATTTAAAATGAAAGTACCACCATGATGAATAAAATTATCAAAATTTTCCTCATCAATACGCGCAACATAAGCCTGTGTTTCTCCTGCTGTATCTTCTTCTAATTTTTTCTTCTCTAATGTCGCATCTTTGGCAGCTTTTTTAATAATCTGACAAAAGCATTGCTGCAAAGCACCATACACTAACTCTGGTGAATAATGTACAACCTGACTAGCAGTATTAGCAATAACAATATTTTGCATAGCAGAAGCAAACTGTTCTTGATAATAATCTCCATTATCAAACAAATTAATAAGAGCTTCTTGGTCTGTCTTTGATAACTCTTTAGCACTGGCTAACTCATGAATCATCTTTTTTGCCCAAGATAAGTATTCCCTATTAATATCCTCCCTAGATAAATCAGAAACGAGAGAACTATATTTATCCAATTTCAGTAAACTTATCATAACAAAAGAATCTTTTAATTCTTCCTCACTAAGATTTCCTAAAATGTCTATTATTTTCTCTACATCTTCTTTCAATGCTAAATTTTCACTACCACAAAATTCACAATCCAAGGTTTGATTAGAAGCTTCCCCTCCACAATTAGGGCAACGGCAATCTTTTGCAACTTTTTGTTGTTCAGTTAATAGTTCCTTTTTCCAATTCGCTTCTAACATGAATTAAATCCTCAGTTTCCTTAATTTGATATAAAATAACCTTACGCATCTCATCATCGGTTTCATCTTCATACAGTTTTTTTAAAGCTTCTAATTTTTCTTCCAGTGTCATTTGAAAATTCATATATTCCTCCTATGTTTATTTTCTTACCTTGTATGAGAACAATATAACACAAAACAAAGCATTATGGCAATTAAAAATAGTTACTAAAGCAACTATCTTTGATTATAAATAATAGGATAAGGATTTTGATATTTCTTTGCCATTTTTACTTTTTTTAATTCACCAAGATGACCATCTCTTACCGCTTTTCTCGCTTCATATATCATACTACTCTCCCAATCGTCATCCATAAATATTGGCATGTCATTTTGACAAGAGCCCTCACAAAGTGCAATCATAAAATCAATGCGATTACGTTTTGCTAAATCAATAGCTGTCTGTGTTCCATCACATGGCATAAATCCAATAATCATATCAGCATTTAGTGATTCATCTTTTTGTAATCTTCTTTTTTCTAATAATAAATTAGGCAAATTAGAATCTGTAGTAATTAACTTATCATCATAGACAGTAATCGTTCCGTTCGTCTGGCGAAGTGCTATCTTTTTTGCTAAAGAAGGGATTTTTCCTCCTCCTATTTCCACGATATTTCTGTTAATATCAAAATTTTCTTCTAATAAGTTTGCAAATCCTTCATATACATTTTTATCAGGATCTAACATATCCAATTCATCATAGACTTGTCGTAAAATATCAACTACTAAAGCAGACGTCTTACCCCAGGTGCGGTTATCTAGGATAAGTTTTTTTTCATCTAGACTATAATCACCGGCATGCTCTCTCAAAAATTTATCAATTTGATAAAATATTCTAACTCCTGTAATATCTTCTCTTATCATAATTATTCCTCTTCGTTAACCTAATAGATACATTATACTATCATTTTATGTAATTACAAAGAAAAAACATGCCATTTAGGCATGTTTCAGACTGTTGACAAATATGTTTAACAGTCTTTTCATTTTTAAATAATTTTGATATAATAAATATGCGAGTGATA
>CALVVW010000006.1 GCA_944364005.1 uncultured Bacilli bacterium
GAAGCTTGTGCTAACGCACAGCTTCCTAATTAATATTTTTTACGACTTTTTGGTCTCACATCATTGACAACTACACATTTTGATAACTATATTTATTTCTATCTCATTTAATGAACTAATTGTATTATGAATGCCATTTAGACATATTCATTTCTTCACATAATTATCTTAATTTAATATAATACAGTATTTTTTTGTTTAAATTACTATTAATGTATATATTAAACAATTTTCATACGAAAAAATCCATAATTTTATGGATTTTAATATCTATATTGAAAATTTATAGTACTTCCTATTCTTTTTACTATTCTTTTTGGTTGGGCTTTTACTATTGTTCCAAGTGGTAGGCTGTATAAATCCTTTTTAATACTATAATGGGTCATTGAATTGGCTAAGTACACTCTTTTGTCATTATGTCCTACTACTATTGATTCCTTGGTAAAGGGATAATCCATTGTGTTTTCTAATACTTCATAATTAGATTTTTGTATTGCTTCGCTTACTGTCATTAAGTGTCTTCTTTTTTCACTGTTAGATAATTGTTCTAGTTCATGAGATGGTATTGCATAAAAGTCTTCATAGCCAGAGATTCCTTCTACATATATTTTTCTTTCTTTAATATAATTTATCGTCTTTTCTAAATCTTCTTCCGTTTCTGTTGGAAATCCAGTCATTAATACAGTATCAATTATTTTTCCTTGCTCTTGTAATCGTCTTACAATATAATCATATTTTTCTAGATTGTGTCCTCTATTCATAGCTTTTAATATTTTATCACTAGCACTTTCTAATTGAAGTGATACTTGGATTACCTTTTTATTACTCGCTAATTCTTCTAATAGGTCTGGATACATATTTTGTGCTGTTATTTCGTTTACTATAATATAGTTTAGTCCTTCTTCCTCACTTAATTCATGAATAAAGTTATGAAGTACTGGTTTTTTATAAAGATCTATTCCATAGAGAGTTAGATTATCTCCAGATAATGAAATAATTCTAGTACCGTTTCTTATTTT
This sequence comes from uncultured Bacilli bacterium, assembly GCA_944364005.1. Next base: position 1,020 of record CALVVW010000006.1, read on the forward strand.
TTCTTTTAAATAAGCTAGGGCATCTAGGTAACTTATTGACTCTACTTTTTTTGGATAGTAATGCGTTTTACAAAAACTACATTTATTGGTGCAGCCATCTTCTAACATGAACTGAATAAAGATATCTTCATTACAGATTTTCCTAGTAGCATGTTCTAAAGATAATTTTTTTGTTGTTCTTTTGTTTTCTTCATTAATATAGTTGGTTACTGGCACTACAAAATCTTTATTTTCTATAATTTTGATATCATTCCTGTTTTTTGTAAAATCTAAATCTTTTACTAATCCTGCTAGGCAGCCTGTAATAATTAATGGAGATGTTTTCTTTTTATAGTACTGTAGACACTAACTTGTTTTTATGCATTCATCAATACTATAGCCAGTTCCTGCACAGGTAGTATAAACTAGTATATCTGCATTTTTATAGTCTGTTGTGATACTATGATTTTCTTTTTTTAGTCTTTCCCTTAAATTTTGTGTTAGGGCATCTTCTCTTACACATCCATCATTTAATAAAAATACGTTCATATCTTCACTTCCAAATCGATGTTACTATAACAAAAGTAAGTTTATTTTTCAAGTAAAAAATCCACAGATATTGTGGATTTTCAGTATATTAAATTATGCATTTGATTCATGTGATATTTCTTCTATTGTTTTATTATTGGAATTTAATAGTGCCATACTTGTCCAGTTTGAGGTTAATCCGAAATCAATATAGATTAATTGTCCTGACATGTAAGAACAAATATTACTTCCTACTACTACCATAGGATATCCCATGTCTTCTGGTTCAGCAGCATAACCATTCCAACTCTTTAAGAAGATATTTTCAATCATTTTAGCGCCTTCTTCGGCATTACCAGTAGGACTTGTTGATTTGTTGAAGTCATCTGTTAGTCCTGTTGTTGTATCTCCTGGATTGATAGCATTAATTCTGATTCTTCTATTAATAAATTCTGGACTCATACATTTATATGTTACATAAGATAGTAAGCATTGTTTCGCAAATACATAGGCACTTTCAATTTCTTTTGGATGCTCCTCATACCACTTCATTGCTTCCTCCCAGGAATTTAAATTAATTAATTCTACTGCTTTAGGATAGACTTGTTGCCATCCAAAACCTCCAACAGAAGCAATGAAAGTAACAGAACCATGATCAGAGATTCTATTAAGTAACTGTTCCGTCATATATTTTTGACTATAGAAATTTACTTTTTGAACTAATAATTCTTTTCCTTTAAATCCTGCAATTCCATGACATAAGAATAATGCATCGATTGTTTCTGGTAAATCTGCTATTACTCTATCAATATCTTCTTTTTTACTTAGGTCTGCTTGATAAGCTTTTTTTACCGGTAAATCAATAGGATTAATATCAATAGCATATACTTCTGCTCCTAAGTCTAGTAATAATTCTGTTGCTGATTTACTCATTCCGGATGCTGATCCTGTAATTACTACTTTCTTTCCTTCATATCCAAATAATTTTTTTAAATCCAATTTCATCATCCCTTCTATTTTACAAATTTATTTTAACACTAATTTTTCATTTTAAATCATTTTTAGCTAACTTTATTTTTTATTTACGTTAATTACTAAAAAATCCACAGAATCTGTGGATTTAAAGATTTATTCCATAATACGCATCCACTAAAATTTTCTTTAACTCCGTAACTAATGGAAGTCTAGGATTGGATGTTGTACATTGATCTTCAAAAGCTCTATTTGCTAGTTCGTCTATTTTACTCATATACGTTTCTTCATCGATTCCATATTCTTGGAATGATTTTGGTATACCAAGTTTTTCATTCATTCTATTTACCATGTCTATTAATTTATCTACACCATCTTCTATATCTTCCACTTCTAGACCAATCTTTTTAGCAAAAGTTGCATATTTTTCATCAGCAATATAATATTCATATTTTGGAAATGATACGAATTTAGTAGGAGTAGATGCATTATATTTAATCACAAAGGGAAGCAATATGGCATTACATCTTCCATGAGCAATGTGAAATTCTCCTCCTAATTTATGAGCTAGAGAATGATTGATTCCTAAGAAAGCATTTGTGAAAGCCATACCAGCAATACAACTTGCATTGTGAACCTTTTCTCTTGCTTCTTTGTCATTTCCGTTTTCATAGGCTCTGATTAAATACTTGTGTACTAATTCTCCCGCTTTTTCGGCTAGTCCGTCTGTATAGTCACTTGCCATATTGGAAACATATGCTTCTATAGCATGAGTTAGTACGTCCATTCCCGTATCTGCTGTTAATACTTTGGGTAGCGTTAATACTAGTTCCGGGTCAATGATTGCGACATCTGGTGTTAATTCATAATCAGCAAAAGGATACTTTACATTATTATCTTTATCTGTAATTACTGCGAAAGAAGTTACTTCACTACCAGTTCCTGAGGTTGTTGGAATAGCAACAAATTTTGCTTTTAGACCAAGTTTAGGATATTTATAAGTTCTTTTTCTAATATCTAAGAACTTTAATTTTAGACCTTCTTTATCAACATCTGGATGTTCATAGAATAGCCACATTCCTTTAGCGGCATCAATGGCACTTCCACCGCCTAATGCAATAATTACATCTGGTGTAAATTGTCCCATGGCACTTACACCTCTATCGATGGTATCAAAAGAAGGATCTGGTTCTACATCGCTAAATACTTCAAAATGAATATGGTTATCATGTTTTTCTAATTGATAAATTACTTTATCTACATAACCTAATTTTACCATGGATTCATCTGTTACAATAAAAGCTTTGGTAATTTCTGGCATTTTTGATAAATACTGGATAGAGCCTCTTTCAAAATAAATTTTAGGAGGTACTTTAAACCATTGCATATTTACTTGTCTTTTAGCAACTCTTTTTAAATTAATTAAGTTTACACTAGATACATTGTCCGTGGTGCTATTTCCACCAAAAGTTCCGCAACCTAAAGTTAGAGATGGCATATTGGTGTTATAGATATCTCCTATTGCACCATGAGTAGATGGTGAGTTTACAATGATTCTACCTACTTTTAACACATTTGAAAAATGGTTAATTGTGTCTTCATTTTCGGTATGAATTACTGCAGAGTGACCAAGGCCTCCAAATTCTACTAATTTTTCACTTAATTTTATTCCTTCCTCTTCATCTTCTACAATATAATAAGTTAAAATAGGACTTAATTTCTCTTTTGAAAATGGATATTCTTTTCCTACACCATGTTCTCTTACTACAATTACTTTTGTCTCTAATGGAATGATAAAGCCTGCTTTTTCAGCAATATCACAAGGATCTTTTCCTACCACTTCTGAGTTTAAATCATAACCGTCTTCTTCTTTTGTAAACATGTAGTTTTTTAATAATTCTTTTTCTTCTTCTGTTACAAAGTAACATTCAGCTTTTTTCATTAGTTCTTCAAATTCATGACTAATTTCTCTATCTACAATTACTGCTTGCTCACTGGCACAAATCATTCCATTATCAAACGATTTAGACATTACTAAATCATTTACACTTGTTTTTAATTTTGCATCCTTATGAATATAGCAAGGAACATTTCCTGGTCCTACACCAAGTGCTGGTTTACCACAGGAATAAGCACTTTTTACCATTCCTTTTCCACCGGTTGCTAGAATTAGGCTTACGTCTTTATGATTCATTAGCGTCTTTGTTGCTTCTACTGATGGTTTATCAATCCATAAAATACAGTCTTTTGGTGCTCCGGCTTTTACTGCTGCTTCTAATAGAATTTGAGCTGTTTTTACACTACAATTTTGAGCAGACGGATGAAATCCAAAGACAATAACATTTCTTGTTTTGGCAGCAATTAGTGATTTAAAGCAAGTCGTTGAAGTAGGATTGGTTACTGGTGTTACTCCGGCAATAATTCCTATTGGTTCTGCTATTTCCATATATCCTTCTTCTTCATTATCTTGAATTATTCCTACTGTTTTATTATGTTTTATACTGTGATAGATATATTCTGATGCAAAAATATTTTTGGTAATTTTGTCCTCGTAGATTCCACGTTTTGTTTCCTCTACTGCAAGGCGAGCTAGCATCATATGGTTTTCTAACACTGCCATTGCCATTTGTTTTACAATTCTATCTACATCTTCTTGTGTTAATTTACTATATTCTTGTTGAGCAATCTTCGCCCGTTGCATCAATTCTTCTATCATTACTTGCGTTTCATTCATAGCCAACTCTCCCTATTTTATGTTATTGTATCATATATTTTTTTCTATTCAAAGAAAAATAACCTTTTTTAAGGGTTATTGTAGATATTTTTCACTTTGTTCTTGTCTTTTTTTCAGAAATAGATTTTTTAGATATTAATTGCCTATATATGCTATTAAAGCTTTCTATATCAGTTTCTAGATCATAATAATTATAACCATCTTGTTGGAGTTTTCTTATTAACTCTATTTGCTCTTCATTTAAGCTTAATTCATTTGCAATTATTATAGGATAAGTACTTTTATCTGTTATTCTCATACATCCGAATCTATTACTTAAATAGGTAATAGAGTCATTGTCTTCATATTCTGTTTGAGAGTTTAGATTTTCTATAAAGTCTTGATTTATTTTTGGTGAAATTAATAATAATTGATTTACTACTGTATTTGCTGTAATGCCATGGGAACCATGCTCAGTTCCTTTGTTATTTAGTAAACCTATATTATTAGGATCTAATATACAGGTTGTCATATTTGATTCAGTCTTTTTTTCTATACCTAATTCTTCATCTGAACATTTTGATATGAAAGGTAACAGCATGCTACTTTTTATTTCTTCTTCTACTTTTGTTCGTATTTCCTTATAATCTATACTATTTATCTTTATTTTATATAATGAGTCTCCTTCTTTACACAGAGCATTTGATTTTTGATAGAAAGGATTAATAAAAATATAATTTAATTTAAACATTACATAATCAAAATATGGCTCAAAATAATTATAACTTTGACTGAACTCTATAAAGTCTGATATATTTTCATCTTTTAAACATTCTTTTTTACAAAATTCTCTTATCAAGGTGTAGTTTCCTTGTATTAGTTGATTGTCTGGTTTTAAAATTGCTGTTAACATATTTATCTTTTCCTTTTATCTTTCTATCTCTTGGCTATTTCTGATATGATTTTTTTGTAATATTTTTATATTTTTAGCGCGACTAATATTGTGCGACCTAAATTCAGGGCGAAATTCTACTATATCTCCTATTTGTATGGTTTCCTCATCTTTATTACTTAGGTCTGATATATGAAAATCGTAATTATGCTGCTCGCCATTAATTCTGCCAAAGCGACCATCAAATTCAATAATTTTTCCATTCTTTTTCATTTTTTACCACCTCTATTACTTTCAAATACTGCCTCTTTTCTATCTTCAGTCAACATTTTTATAGTCTCTAATTGAGATTTTAATATTGATATTTCTATTTGTTGAGACCTTTGATTTGTTGGTAATATAACTTCATCGATAATCTCGCCATTTTTCATACCTATATACCAGTCTTGCCCTTTATATATTTCATCATATTTTTCTATATTTGTTTCTTCAAAAGAACGCGATTTTTCTTCTTTTTCTGCTTTATCTACTGTTAATGAAATATCTAGTGCTTTTAGTCTAGTTAACTCTTCACTGGTTATATCATTTTTTCCTTTAATTTTTTCTCTTGTAGTTTGATATTGTACATTCATAGGTAACGTAGAATCTATTTCTACCTTTTCAGTATCTTTTATGCTACCAATTAAGTATCCCATCTCATCTAAACTAGCATGAGGAAAGGGATCTGATAAATAACTATTTTCTATTAGGGGATAATATTCATTTAAATACCTACCATCAGGGCTAATAAATATGTATTCTAAATTATCCTGTTTTTCTTGAGCTTGATTTAACATCTTTGTGGCAATTATTGATAAAAAGCCAGGATTATAAAACTCTTCTGCTAATCCCTCTCTTCCCATAACGGGCGCTAAAACAACATAATTTCCTTTTCTAAAACATAGACTTCTCGCTATAAAATTATTTGTTTTGCTATCTTTTATCATGATAACATCAGCGTCAGGTTCTGTTAGAGCCTTTATATACGCCTTTTCTCCGGAACCAGCTGGTCCTATACAACTATCACTGCAATTTTTTCCAATCAACAATCGTTCTCTATCCGAAATTTGTGCTGACTCATAATAACAATCTAAAAATTTTCCTGAGACTGGTGGAATAAAAGTTGTTTCTTTTTTTAGCATTTGCTTATATGTTGTTACATAATCCATAGGGTTTCTACTTGTTATTTTGTCTGAATCTAATATTTTTTCTAATATATCTTTTCCTAAGATACTTACTACAATATCATCTACACTATCATAGGCATTATTGATTTCCATTATTTCAGAGAAATGTCTTATAGCTTTATTCCAGTCTTTGGTATCAATTATCTTTTCTTTTACCATTTTATTAATTATTCTCGGGTAATTCTTTAATAAAGCTATCATCTCTATTTCATCAAAATCGTCAAAATAATCTAACATTGGTAGTAACTGTTTTAGTTCCTCTGGAATATCTCCATGGGATATTATGTCTTGTGCATCTTCTTCTGATAAGTTTTCAAGTATTCGTATTATATTAACAGTCGTTTTCTCTACAGTACCTATTTTATAATTATTATAATTATATCCTAAATTAATATCATTTAATTCTTTTGTTAACTCTTCTTGAGATAATGAAATAGAATCTAAAAACTGCATTTTTTTTAAGGTGTATTTGTTTAATATTTTAGTTATTATTTCAGATGAAACGCCAGGTATAATAGCACTTATAGTTTCTAGAGTTAATTTTCCTGTTGCAAACATTTCGTTTAATTCTATTAGCTTCTCTTTACTAATTGATACCTGTTCTTTTCTTAGCAATTTTATAGAATTGATTTCTTCATCATAGTCTTCTAATGATTTTAATAATTCCTCTTTTGTTATTCCAAGTTCCTTATAATTTCCACTTGCTAATAAAGTATCTATCTTTCTTAATTTAATTGAAACAGATACGCCTTTTTCTTTTTTTCTAGTATAGGGTAGCTTCTTTTCTGTTATTAATTTTTCTATCATTTTTTGCTTTTCTCTTCCTATATAAGCATCCATTTGTCTATTTAATATTTGATTATAAAATGTAGTAGTAACTTGTTGGGAAAGAGAATGGTTTTGTTGATAATAATGATATAGTTGTGCTATTTGTAATAGGCACTTTTCGTAATACTTAGAATCATTTATCTTTTGATTTAGAAGATTAGCTATCTCTTGGAAACAAAAAGCTTGGTTATGCTCATTTATTTTGGAAAATACTTTTAACATATAAGTATTTATTTCATTTATATTTTTAAATCTAAAGTATTCTTTATCTCTTTTATATCTGATTTGACCGATACCATCCATCACTTTATCTAATATATTATACATTCGTTCTTGAGTATCAGGATTATCTTCATTGAAATCATAAGATAATAGTTTTACTACTTCTACTGCTGTTTCTCCTGTTAGGTGATGACTATCGTCATTATAGAAATAAGGTAAATATTTTATTAGTTCTATATTTCCTTGCTGTATGTATCTTAATATAGCTCCTTTTTCTTGTATTGTTAAATGAAGATTTTCAATGCTCATTTTCTTTCCTCTTTTCTAAATCATTCTATGGTTATATTTTATCATATTTTTTCTTATTTGAAAGATTGTTCCAATAATATTATAATAGATATAGAGGTGGTACAATGAAAATATGTCCTTTATGTCATACTGAAAATGAAGAAGATGCTATTTACTGTAAAAAATGTGCTCATCCTTTTTATGATGATTCTAATGATAATAGCGTAAACAAGAAAGATAGACATAAAGTTAAAAAGCAAACAAAAGTAAAAACTAAAACTAAATATAAAACAAAGGTACAAAAGCAAAAACCTCCTAAAGAAAAGCAAAAATCTGGATTCTTTTCTAAGTTTTTAGTATTTGTGTTACTCATTTTAGTGATTGGTCTTGCCTTTGTTCTAGGTTTGTTTATTTATCATTATTATGAAGAAAATAATATCAAAGTTCCTAATGTTGTTGGATACTCTTATGATGAAGCTGTTAGTATTCTTAGTAATGCCAAATTAAGTTACCAGCAAAAAACTGTTTTAACTAAGGAAGAGGAAGAAGTTGATGTTGTTGTCAAACAAAGTAAGCGAGCTGGAAGTAAAACGCATGAAAATGCTGTTATCACTTTAACAGTTGGCATTTTAGATACAAGAGTAAAAGTTCCCGATGTACGTGGACTAACTTTGGAAGAAGCCGTAGAATCTTTGAACTCTTTAAATATTTCCTACCAAGTAGTATATCAAGAAGATGATGGAGAAGAAAATATAGTATTAAAACAAAGCATACGTTCTGGAAAAGTGATTGATAATACAGAAAGTATCACTTTAACCGTTTCACAAAAAGAAAAAAAAATCCCTGATGAGGAAGATACTTCTGAGGATGATACTAATATTACTAATGATAATACTACTAATAATAAAACTGATAGTAGCACTGATAATACAGAAGAAAGTGACTAAAATATTAAACCATTAACCTAATACTTTTCTTATAAGGAGATTTGTGATTTATGAAAAATATTATTTTTGATGTTGATCGTACTTTGGTAGATAGTTATCGTCCTGAACTTACCACTTTACAAGAAGCACTTTACCTTGTTACAGGAAAGCATTATGAAAATGATGTTATGGACAAACTTACTGTACTTACTACTGATGAATTTTTTCATTTTCTTGGAATCGATGATGATGCAATGTTAAAACAAATTAATCATCACTGGGGAAGATTACTAAAAAACACCCCTGTTACTATGTTTACTGATATTCCAGAAATTCTTACTTTTTTAACAGAAGAACATTGCTTTTTAGCTATTGCAACTTCTAGAACTTGGGAAGAATTAGAAGAGATTGATGAACTTATGAAAATATTATCTATTTTCGATTGTGTTATCACTTCTGATAAGGTAGATAAGCCAAAACCTAATCCAGAATCTATTTTAACTATTTTAGATCAATATCACTTACAACCAAGAGAGACAGTTTATGTTGGTGATAGCAAAAGTGATATGTTAGCAGCAAAATCTGCTGGGGTCTTCTTTGCCTATGCTAGTTGGGATAATCACGACGATAGTATTACTTACGATTACTTATTAAACACTCCTGAAGATTTAAAAAAATTACTCACTAAATCATAAACCTATTATAACTTTGCTAATTCTTCTATGAAAATAGAAGGATTTTTTTCTGGTACTAATAGATACACATAATTTTTGGTTCTGGTTAGGGCTACATAAAATAATCTGCGTTCTTCACTATAGGGATAATTATCCTTTGCTTTCGTTACTAGTCTTGTTAATTTTTCTTCTTTTATTTGGCTCGGAAATCCGGTTATTTTGTTTTCTAGATTTATCACAATTACATTATCACTTTCTAGTCCTTTTGATTTGTGAACTGTCATATAAGTAATATCTAAATATTCATAGTTTTTAATACATATTTTATCATTTCTTATTTTAATATCTTCATCTAGTAGTAAATAAATATCTTTATTATTTCTTCCTAATATTAATATTTTTTCATTATTATGTTTAGATAATTCCTTGATTACTTCTAAAAAAATTTTTTTTATATTCTTATACTTCAATATTTTTATAGGACTTTTTAATGTTTTTTCAGAATAAAGTTCTTTTTTTATTTGATGTTTATTTTTCATAATAAACTTACCAGCTACTTGTATTAATTCTTTACTATTTCTATAGGTTCTTTCTAATTTCATAATTTTTGCTTCTTTAAAATAGTTTTTGAAATCAACGAATAGAGAAACATCACATCCTGTAAATTTATATATCGATTGAAAATCATCTCCTACTACCATTAGTTTCGCCATAGTTTTGTTTATTATTTCCTTTATCAAATTAAATCTAATGAAAGAGGTATCTTGATATTCATCAATAATAATGTATTTTATTTTTTTCTTTAGACCATGTTTTTTTACTATTTTGGTTGCGGTTATTAGCATATCATCAAAATCTATTTCGTTATTTTCTTTTAGATAATTCTCATACTTTAAGTAAATATTTAGTATTAACGTTAGTATTGTTTTTTCTTTTTTGTATTGAGCATATGATAGAGTTCTTTTTATTTTAGAAAGAAATAAAGTAAAGTCCTTTAATTCATAGTTATTACACTTCATTAATTTAATAAATACCATACAAAGTTTTTCTAATTGTTTTAGTTCTGTTTTCTTTTTTTCTAGGAGGTGCTGGTAAGATTTTTCTAGATTTTTTGATGGTTCTTTAAAATATTTACATATTAACTTTAATAAATAGGCTGACTGAAAAATATCTATTTCCAAAAATTCTGTTGTTACTTCTTCTAATAAAGTATCTTCTGCTATTTCATAGGATTCTTTTTTTTCTTTTATAATTTCAAGTGACAACTTATGAAAGGTATAGGTAGGAACATCTAGTCTTAAAATATTTTTTATTTTGTCCTTTAAGCTTTCTGTTGCGGCTTTGGTAAAAGATATACACAATATTTCCTCTGGTTTTAGATTCTTTTCTTTTACTAAATAATTTATTTTTCCTAGTATTGTTAATGTTTTACCACTTCCTGCTCCGGAGGTTACTAATAGATAGTTTGACTCTTCTTTTATAATTTGTATTTGTCTTTCATCTAATATATAGTTTCCTATTTGCATTTTATCACCAGTCTATATATTATTTCATTTTATAAAGTAATACAAATTACACTTTTTTCTATTTCAGACTATTTTCTTCTACATTTTTATCAATTTAAAAAAATCATTTCTTAGAGAAATGATCCTATTACGATACCTATTAATACCACAGATGTTAGTAGCATGGTTAATATTACTGTTAACATCAATGGACTGGTTAGTCCGGCTTTTTTCATATCAGATGAGACTTTTTGAAATACTTTTCCTTGATGTAATGTATTTGTATTTTCGTGTTCTTCTCTTAGCATTCCTGATAGTTCATTATTTTGTTTATGAGAAAGAACTTTTCTTTTTAACTCTTCTAAGGCACTAATTTTGTTTTGGTTTGTTAGTAGTGGACTATTTACTACTGTATTTATTTTATTTTCTGTACTTTCTTTCATGTTTTGCATATTATCACCTATTTTCATTATATCATGTATCTTTTTTATTAAATTTTTTTTCTTTTTGCTTTTACTATAATTTACATATTTTAGTTCCTTTTTTATAATACTATTAGGTGAATATTATGAAGATAAATATTTCTATTACTAATTTAGAAGAGTTGAGACATTTTGAGAGAATGTTACCTTTTTATCGCTCTTTTTTGTGTCACAGGGCCTATTTTACCTGTTCTCATTCTGTTCTACCAATTTCTCATTTTATTGAGGCTTTAAATATCAAAAAGAAAAAACAAAGAATTATTTATCTTTATGATACTTTATGTCAACAAATTGATACGTTCTATGCTGATAAAAATCTTTGTGATTTTCAACATGACCGGTGTATTTCTCAAAGGAAAAAGATGAAATATAAAAACGGATGTTGTAGGCTTTGTAAATATGCTAGTTCTAAGGGATGTACTACCAGTAATTTCACTTGTAAGATGTTTTTTTGCTTTACTGTAAAAGAAAAAAATAGGACACTTAGTCCTACTGATTTGCCATTACTAAAATGTTTTAGTATTAGGCAAAGATTTTTACTACGTTATGAATATTTTTCTAGTCGAGAAGATATTATTGCTGATTTGTGGATTGAAAGTTTGTTTGTTAATTTATTTAGGGTTTATCCTAGATTTATATCTAATATCATATTACAGAGACATTAATATTATTTTTTTACATTTAACGCTCTCATGGAGTTTAATATAGCAATTACTGATACTCCTACATCTGCAAATACTGCCTCCATCATATTAGCAACACCTAGGGCTCCTAGTATTAAGAAGAAGACTTTAATTCCAATCGCAAAGTAAATATTTTGTTTTACAATTCTAATTGTTCTTTGAGATAAGTTGATAGCATTATTAATCTTTGATATGTCATCATCCATAATGACTACATCTGATGCCTCTATTGCAGCATCACTTCCTAGTGCTCCCATGGCAATACCAACGTCTGCTCTTGTTAATACTGGAGCGTCATTGATACCATCTCCAACGAATGCCACTTTATTATTTCCCACCTGCTTATTTAAAATCATTTCTAATTTATCTACTTTGTCTTGTGGTAACAATTCAGAATAAACTTTATCTACTCCTATTTCTTTTGCAATATGATTTGCTATTTCTTTTTTATCACCAGTTAACATTACTGTAGTTGTGATATGATTTTTATACTTTAATTCTTCTAATGTTTCTTTCGCATTTTCTTTCACTTTATCAGCTATTACTATATATCCTAAAAATTCTTTTTCTAAAGCAACATAGATAATAGTTCCAATATCTGATACTTCTGGACATTCAATTTTATGGTCTGTTAATAGTTTTATATTTCCTACATATACTTCTTTTCCATCTATTTTAGCAGTAATTCCTTTACCAGCTACTTCTTTTACATTTTTAATTCTTTTTTGGTCTAATTGCTTTTTTGCCTTTTCTCTGATTGCTAAGGCAATAGGATGAGATGAAAATGATTCTGCTAGTACAGCAATTTCTAACAATTTATCTTTATCTTTTGACTCTATTTTAACTACTTGGAATTTTCCTTCTGTTAAAGTACCTGTTTTATCAAATATAATTGTTTTTGTATTTGATAAAGCTTCTAAGTAGTTACTCCCTTTAATTAATATGCCTTGGCGAGATGCTCCTCCGATTCCACCAAAAAATCCTAATGGTACAGAAATAACTAAGGCACAAGGACAGGATATTACTAAGAAAGTCATAGCCCTTTTTACACAATCTAATACTGTTAAGTCTCTTATAAATATCGGTGGAAGAAAAGCTAAACATAGTGCTAATACTACGACAATTGGGGTATAGTATCTTGCAAATTTAGTAATAAAGTTTTCTGTTTTGGCTTTTTTACTACTGGCGTTTTCCACCAAATCTAGGATTTTTGATGCTGTTGATTGACTAAATTCTTTCGTAACTTCTATTTTTAATATTCCTGTTTTATTGATACATCCACTTAATACCGTATCGTTTATTTTGACTTTTCTTGGTACTGATTCTCCTGTTAATGCAGAAGTATCAAGCATAGACTCTCCGTCTTTTATAATACCATCTAAGGGGATTTTTTCTCCAGGTTTTACAACAATTTCATCGCCTAAGCTTACCTCTTCCGGATCTACTTTTACTAATTTTCCATCTTGTTCTATATTAGCATAATCTGGTCTAATATCCATTAGTTCTGTAATCTGTCTTCTTGACTTTCCAACGGCATAGGACTGAAATAATTCTCCTATTTGATATAGCAACATTACTAAAACAGCTTCTAAATATTCTCCTGTTGCGAAAGCACCGATTGTTGCAAGGCTCATTAGGAAATGTTCATCAAATACTTGTCCTGTGAATAGATTTTTAACTGCCTTCCAAACTACGTCATATCCAACAATTAAGTATGTAATTATATATAGTCCTAATTTTACTATGTCATTTACTGGTAAAATCGAAACCATTATTAATAATATCATGGCAATTATAATTTTTATTAGACTTTTTCTTTCTTTTTTTGTCATATTATCACCCTATTAATCTAAAATCGTACAATCTGGTTCAACTTTTTTACAAACTTTTTTTATTTCTTTTATGATTGTATCATAATTTTCTTCATCTAATTCTAATTTTAACCTTTGGGTCACAAAATTTACACTTACCTCTTGTACTCCATTCACCTTTTTTATAGCATCTTCCATTTTTGCAGCACATGCTGCACAATCTAAATCTTCTAATTTAAATACTTTTTTCATCTTTTCCTCCTTTTGTTTTGTTATTTGAACAATTATTCAAATGTTTATATTAATATTATATTTGAACATTTATTCAAATGTCAAGACTTTTTATAATTGATTAATTATTTTTAATTGCTTATAATAGATATGAGGTGATACCTTTGGAAACAATGAATGATATTACGATACATGATGTAGAATTAGTCAAGTATATCCAACAAAAAATGAACTCTTACAACACTATTACTGATTTATCGGACTTTTTTAAGATCATGGGTGATAGTACTAGATTGCAACTTCTTATGGTTTTAGAACATGGTGAGCTATGTGTCAGTGATTTAGCATACTTACTGAATATGTCTATTTCTGCTGTATCTCATCAATTAAAATCTTTAAGGAATGCAAAACTTGTTAAAATTAGGCGTGATGGAAAAAATATTTACTATTCTTTAGATGATGACCATATTAAATCTATTTTGGAAGTATCTTTAGAACATATTTTAGAGAGATAATTTAATTAGGAGGAATTTTTATGATAATAAAATCTAGTGCAATTGACCGTTTATTACAACAAAATCCTAATTTAGGTGAAAGACGGTTTGGCCTTCCTGAAGTTGGTGGAAGAGGAGATGGAGAATCATTTAATCCTACGGTACAAGAAATTGCAGATGCTATTGAATACTATGGTTTCGATGTTCGTGATGATGATATTACTACAATTCCCGATATTGATTTAGGAAGTGGTAATCCTACCAAGTATCCACCTTTTCCTATGGCCATTGATGAGATGAAAAAATCTCTCGATTCTCTTTCTATGTATAAATATCCTTATACTGAGGGAGCAGATGAAATTCGCCAAGTATTACTAGACTATGTAGAAAAAGAGGGCTTTGTAAATACTACGCCTTATAATTATTCTGATATTGATGAGAAAGGTTTATGCGTTCATAATATTACTTTCTTACCATCTACTTCGATTGCTTTTAATATGATTGTTAGTATTATTTCTAAACCAGGAGATGTTGTATTAGTTACTGGACCTAATTATGGTTTATTTACTATTCGTGCAGAACGTGCTGGTGCCGAAGTAGAAATATTACCTTTATCTAAAGAAGATAATTGGTTGCCTAATCCTTTTAAACTGGCTGAAAAAATCGATGAAATTAATGATAGTTTACAAAAAGTTTATCATAGACGTAAAGGATATATTCCTAGAGTAGTTGCTTTTGTTAATGCTAATCCTAATAATCCTACTGGTAAAGTCATGGGAGTAAAACAAGCAGAGCTATTAAAAGAAATAGGGGACGTTTGCTTAAAGCGTGGAGTTTTTATTATTGATGATTTAGTATATCGTGATTTAACATTCGATCCTGATAATCTTGCTATGCCTATTGCAACGATTCCTGGAATGTTTCGTAATACAATCTCTTTATTTGGACTTTCTAAAAGTTATGGTATGGCAAGTCTTCGAGCTGGTTTTGTAGTTGCTGATGAAGTAATTATTCGAGAACTTATTAATCGTATATTCCAAGGAATGGACTCTGCTCCCGATATTGTTGGTCGTGCTTTAGCTGGTGCATTTAATATTCGTCCTGAAAGAGATGCTATTTATAAAGAATATTTTTCTAAATTAAGAAAGATTTACCAAGATAAATACCAATTGCTAAAAGCTTTGGTTGAAGGTATTGATGCTATTCGTGATGAATCCTTAAAAAGTTCTATTATTCAAAAGGTGAAGAGTGTTATTCCAGATGCATCCTTACAAGAACAAGTATTACAAGGCCTTCCTTATACAAAGTTTCCTGATAATTTAGAACCCGAGTCTGGATTTTTTGCTATTTTAGACTTTACTAAAGTTCGTGGTATGAAATACAAGAATATGGTAATTAATACTGAACGTGATTTACTCACCTTCTTTTACCGGACTTATCGTACTCGTTTTCTAGTAGGACAGTCTATTAGCTGGCCTTATCCAAATGAATTCGTAGGTCGTGTTACTTTTGCTTTGGAAGATGAAAAAATCATTTCTGCTTTAGCACAGATGAATCAATCTCTTCACTTATTAAAACCTGGTGAAGACTATATTATTCGTAAAAATTTAGAAAAAGATCAAGAACAAATGGCACATATCAAAATTGATGGCTGGCGTACGGCATATGATAAAATTGTTTCTTCTAAATATTTACAATCTTTAGATTATGAGGCTCAAACACAACGCTATTTAAGTAGTTTTGAAGATTATAAAGACTTAGTGTTTGTTGCTGTTCGCGGAAATGAAGTACTAGGATATTCTTGCTTTATGCCATATGATAAGGATAAGAAATATGATTCTGAGCTTGTTAGTTTATATATTAAAAAATGTGAAGCAGGGCGTGGAATTGGCTCATCTTTACTTATTACTACTGCTAAAGAGTTATATTCTTTAGGAAAAGAAAATATGATTGTTTGGTGTTTTTCTGATAATACTAATGCTATTTGCTTTTATGAAGGATTAGGCGGTATTAAAGTTGAAGAGAAAATGGCTCGTATTGGTGAGCAAGAGTATTTAGAATATGGTTTTTATTTCGATTTAGAAAAAGTAGTAAAACAAAATTAAAACTTGTTAGTTATCTAACAGGTTTTCTTTATTCAAATCTCAACCGCACCAGTTTATTTATATTTTAATTCTATATCATATGCACATTTATAGTCAAATAATTTGCGTGGCATACTGTTTATTTCAAAACAAATATTATCTAAATAATATTGGCTAACATACTTCATCGAGCTTCCTTTTGGGATAAATCTTCTTACTAATGCATTTGTTCTTTCATTTGTTCCGCGTTGGAACGAACAATATGGATCACATTTATAAAGTTTTACTCCAAGTTTTTTGCGGTTAATCCTAAAGCTTGAAACTCTAATCCATTATCCACAGTAATGGATTTTACTTTTATTTCATTTCTTATCAAATAGTCATAAATTATTTTATCTGTATAATATTCATTTTTGTATTCTGATTTTATTAACCAAACTTTTCTGGAACATCTATCAACTATAGAAATTATAGAATCATATTCATTTCTTTTACCTAAAATAGAATCTATCTCTAAATGACCTAATTCATCTCTTTTGTTGATATATTTAGGTCTAAGGCTTATTGGAAGTACTGTTTTATGGTCTATATTCCATTTTGTATCATTCAACATAGAAATTTTCTTTCCACGTCGTTTTTTATAACACAAGTCCTTTTTGGTGAGTTTTATTTTTCCTTCATTTATCCAATTATAAACCTGTTGAAACGTTGGGCAGTTGGCATTTAAATACTGTTTTTTAAACTTCATAACACATATTTCAATAGAACAGGTTTTATAATCATAATGTGTATATAAATAGCGGAGAAAGATATAGTATTTTTTATTAATATCTATTTCTCTTTTCTTATAAACATTTGATTTGTATCTAGAAATAGTAGAATGACTAATACCAAGAATTTCTGCAGTCTTTCTCATAGACATTCCTTGTTTAAGTAAAATATCAATTTGTGCTTTCTTTTCCTTAGTTAATTGTGTATAATTCATATAGGAGCCTCCTTGCCGGGATTTGGCTCCTTTATTGTATCAAAAAGCCGCACCAGGTGGTGCGGTTGAAATTTGAATTTAGGAAACTTGTTAGTTATCTAACAGGTTTTATTGTCTGTCTAATGAAAATGTGGCTGAACCTTTCGTTACTACTATACACGAACAATCATCTGCTATTACATAATCTTCTGTCTTGTAGTATGGATCTTGATTTCTTGGTCCAACAGTATCTTTTTTACCAATTAAACTTATTGTATTGTCATTAATTACGTAAACTCCTGTAGTTCCAGATACTCCTCCAAAGTCAGCAGAGAAAGTACCATCTGCATTTAAAGTATACTTATACGTTTCAGTTGCACTTAATGCTCCATAATAAGTTCCTGTACATTTTGGTACTGTAGTAGTTTGTGATCCTGTATTGTCAGTAACTGTTTCATTGGTATCTGATTCAACTTCTTCAGGATTTGTTTCATTTTCAGAATCTTGTTCTTTTTCATTTTTGCTTTCTTTTTCTGATGTTGTATTATCTTTACTATTTGTTGTAGCCAATACTTTATCATATGCAATAAAGCTTCCTAATCCTACTACTAATATAGATAATACTACAATTACTCCTATTAATCCTTTCTTTCCCATATACTCCTCCTTCTTGTTTTTATTATAGCATTAATTTATATATATTACTATATATTTTATTTTTACAATATAAAGTCTATTTTAAATTTTTAATATCTATATTCTATTTTATCTTGCCTTTTTATCAATTATACAGTATCCTAAAAATAGGAAGGAGTAGTTGAGGTGAAAAAATTAAAACTATTGGGTGTAGCTTCTGTCTTCTGTCTTCTGTTATCAGGATGTGGAAATGGTCAAATTCTTTCTTGCTCTATGACTCAAGAGCAAAGTGGTGCTACAATGAAACAAACTGTTGATATTACTTTTAAGAAAGAACAAGTTTCGAATGTAAAAATGGCTATCGATACTAAGGTAACAGATGATGTTTCTGATAGCGATTGGAATTCCTTAGTAGATATGCTTGATGAGCAATATCCTGCAGCTGATAAAGACGGTTTTAAATTAACTAGAGATAATAATGAGAAAAAGCGTTCTTATAATATTACAATTGAGGTAGATGTTAATAAAGCTAAAGAAGATGATTTAGCTGAGTATGATTTGGAGGGATTAGCTGGTGCCAGTGGAACATACAAGGAAATCAAAAAGCAAATGGAAAAAAGTGGTCTTACTTGTAAATAGTAAGCCACTATTTTTTTATACATATCTATCAGAAGAAATTACTTCAATTCCATTTTTCTTTAATAATTCTGCAGTCACACCATCCTTTTTTGTTAAAGTATGAGAAAATGTTCCGTCATAGATTTCCTCTATTCCACAGGACGGACTACGAGATTTTAAAATTGCTTTTTTTATATTTAATTTTTTAGCTAAATTTAATACTTCTTCGGCACCTCTTTGATATTCTTTTGTTACATCTACTCCCTCTTTCGTTATTACTTTTTCTTGCTTTCTTTCAGCACTTGTTCTTGGTGTTTTTAGACCACCTAATTGTTCAGGGCAAATAGGGATTAAGTCTTTTTCTTTCATTAACTCTACTAGTTTATTATTTTCATTATTTCCTCCGTTGTATTTACAATTTAAGCCTATTAAGCAAGCACTAATTAATATTTTTTCTTTTTCCATTGTTATCATCCTTTACTACTTTTATAGTATAACATAATTTTTATTCATTTTTTATTGCATATAAGATAATTTCTGTTGGAAATAGTTCACTGCCGTAGCAACGAAGATAAAACTGATAGTTAGGATTTATGTCATCTACTAATCTTGGTATTTTCCATAAGTCTTCATGATTATGATATACAGAAAGTAAAAGTTTTGGTGTTGTATTCCTAATATGATTTTGACAGCCTATGATAGCTTTGGCTTCGGATCCTTCAATATCCATCTTTATCATGCTTACATCTTCTACTATATCAGTATCGATACTTATTCCGTCTAAAATTTCTTCTCCTGTAGTCGCTATTTGATTTGCCGATGAACCTTCTTCATTAATATTCATATAAACTTTTTGTGGTCTGTCTAAGACTGCTTTTTTTCTGATTTCTACATCATGGTAATATCTGGTATTATTTTTTAAAACTTCAATACTTTCTGGAGTAATTTCATAAGCATATATTTTTTTATAATTATTTATTCCATAATTTTCTACATAAGTTAAAATACTATCTCCTATGTAAGCGCCTATATCTACGATTACTTCTTCGTTTGTTGGTTTAATAATATCTAAGTCCCAGTATTGGTTATAGCTTGTCTCTAATGAGGCTTTCGTTGTGGTAACATCAAAATGATACCAATTATTTAATATGGCGTATAACAATTTCTTTGATCTATAATCTTTTAATCTTTTATATAACCATTCATAATCCTCTATATGTTCTTTTAGGGAAGTCGCTCTATTATAAAGTGATTCATATTCTCCACTAATTTCTTTTAACTTTCCCCAGTAATTAAATGTTTGAAAGTAGTTTTCTAGAGCCATTTTTACTTCTGGTGTTTGTTTAATATAAGTATCCTTAATCTCTAAAAATACTTCTTCTTTTGTTTTTCTTTTTAAGCTCGTCACTAATTCTTGAAATTTTTCATCTATTCTATTCATAGTCTCTCCTTTTCTTTTAAACCATTCTTGTTTTCTTTGTTATTAACTTTCTTAACCAGTCTACAGGAATTACAGTTGCAGCTAGAAGGATAGTAATTCCTAATTCTTTTGGTGACAATCCATATGCTCTAAATAGGTCCCCTCCATAGTATATTAAATACAGTTGTACAATTATGATAAATATGATAATAATTATAAATACTTTATTCTTACTTAAGTTTGATAATAAATTTAGTCTTGGCGTTCTTGCATTAAAACAGTTGAATATTCCCATGAAGATAAATAAAGCAAAGAAGGCTGTCATTAAGTATTTGTCTGTACCATTGGTACGATATATAGTTTCTATCCACTGACTTTTTAAGAAAAATACACATAAAAGAGTGGAATAAATTCCTGTGAATATGATTTCACTATACATATAAGAGTTCATAATTTTTTCATCTTTTGGTTTTGGCTTTTCTTTCATATAAGATTTTAATGGTGGCTCATACGAGAAAGCAATACCAGCCAGAGTGTCCATTATCATATTAATCCATAACATTTGCATTACTGTTACAGGACTTTCTATTCCGATAAATGGACCTATGATTGATAAACTCACGGCACATAAATTAATCGTTAATTGAAATATAATAAACTTTCTGATACTTTTAAAGATTGTTCTTCCATAAAATATAGCACTAGCAATTGATAAAAAATTATCATCTAGTATGACAATATCACTGGCTTCTTTTGCAACTTCTGTTCCACTTCCCATGGCAAATCCTACATCTGCTTTTTTTAAGGCAGGAGCATCATTTACTCCGTCACCAGTCATTCCTACTACTAGGTTTTCTTCTTCTGCTAAACGTACCAGTCTGCTTTTATCCTGTGGCATACTTCTAGCCACTATTTTTAATCTTGGAAGTATTTTTTTTACTTCATTATCTGGTAAGCGATTTAATTCATCGCTTGTTAATACAACATCTTCGCTACTTGTAATTAGACCTACTTCTTTTCCAATACTTATAGCAGTCTCCTTATTATCACCAGTAATCATTACCGTTTGAATACCAGCATTTTGGACTAATTCTACTCCACTTCGTGCTTCTTTTCTCACATCATCTTTTATATATAACACACCAATTAATGTTAATCTTTCTAGTCGTTCTAGACTGTAATTATCGTTATATGCTAAGAGTATGGCTCTGATACCTTCTCTAGTCTTCTTTTTTATTTCTTGTTCTAAGATACCTTTATTTAACAACTGTTCTTTTCTTCCTGATTTTGCTACAAAAGTTTTACAAAGTGGCAATAACTTTTCAGGGGATCCTTTTATATAATTTATCTTCTCTCCTATATCTATGATGGCTCCTGAGAATTTATTTTTACTATCGAAGGGTATGGCTTTTAGTTTTTTATATTTTTTTCTTTTATCCGACTTAATAAATTCTAATATAGCTCTATCTGTAGTATTTCCGCCGATTGCTTTTTGTTCTTCATTTAGATAGCTTCCATTATTATATAGACAATTATTTTTTAAATGTTCATGAAGAAATTTATGTATTTCTATTTCTTGCTCCGTTTGGTATTCTGTTCCCGTTGCGTCTTGAAATTCTACTACTTCTAATTTTCCTTTCGTTAATGTTCCTGTTTTATCTGTAAATAAAATATTTAAGCTTCCTGCGGTTTCTATTCCTACCATTTTTCTTACTAGTACATTACTTTTTAACATTTTTTTCATATTAGATGATAATACCAAAGTAATCATCATTGGTAGTCCCTCTGGTACCGCGACTACGATAATTGTAACACTTAGTGTTAAAGCATAAATTAAGTGATTCATCAATACTGGAACATTGGTAATTGTTTTTAGTATTTTATCCAAATTAAAAGAATTGGCTATTATTATTTCTGTAAATAGATAAGAAATGGCTACTAAAATTGCACTTACATATCCTATTTTACTAATAAACTTCGCTAATTCTCTTAATCTTATTTTTAAAGGACTTTCTTGTCCTGCCTCTTGTAATTCTTTACTCATTTTTCCATAGAACGTTTTATCGCCTACTTCTGTTACTTCCATGTAAGCCTCTTCTGCATAAATTACTGTTCCACGATACAGTTTTTCTCCTAGACGTTTTTCTACTTCTTTTGCTTCCCCATTCATACTAGATTCATCTACTAATACTGAACCTTCTTTAATGATGCCATCTGCTGGTATTTTATCTCCTGTTTGTAGCAACACTAAATCTTTTACTACTACCTCATCGATTGGTATTTCTGTTATTTTGTTTTCTCTTTTTACTTTGCACTTTAATTTTGACGATTCTGCTTGTAACCTCTTGAATGCTTCTTCACTTCCATACTCAGATAATGTTGAAATTAAGGATGCTATTAATATAGCTATTACAATTCCTAATGTTTCAAACCAGTCAAAGTCATGAAATAAAAATACAGTTTTCATTCCTAATGCTATTAGTAATATCTTTATTATTGGATCTCCTAGAGATTCTAAAAATAGTTTAAAAATACTTTTTTGTTTTTGCCTTGTGATTTCATTACTACCATATTTTTTTCTTTGTTCTATTACTTCTTTGTTAGTTAGACCGTTTCCCATAAATTTCCTCCTAACAAAGTGTATGTTAGAAGATAGTAATCTATGTTAGATTATTTTTTATATATTGTTTCGGGTGATAACAAAAATCTTTTTCAGTTACATACTTGTGTAACTCTTCTAGTTTATGTTTACCTATTACTTTTTCTTGAAATTTTACGATGTCATTATTATGTAATAGTTCATTTATTTCTTTTAAATTTTCTAAAGTAGGATTACCATTTATAAATGTTTTAGCTAAGATATATCCTAAAGTATGTTTATATATATCTAAGTTGTGATTTGTTTTATTGATAAAATATGTTAAATTTGCCTTTATGTCACTAGGAGATAGATTCGTCTTTTTTGCTAGATTATCATATGAGTCCATTACTTTTTTATTACTTTCTTTTTGTGTTAAAAATAACGGTAGCATCACTTGTAAATATTTTAAATTGTCAACATATATTAACCTTCTATATTGTTGCAATAGATTGATATCATATTCTTTATATTTTTTTTCTCTTAGAAAATCTTGAAACATTAATTCTGCTACAATCGATACTGTCTCTGTAAATACTCTATTCATTATATAATTATTTAGATTTAGGCGATGAAACATTTCATGTACGATGTCTTGTGCTTGTATTATTGTATTTGTTTTTCTTATTATAATTTTATAGTTTCCTTTTACTATACTACCTAGAATACTGCTTTTCTTTGTTTTACTAAATTGTAGTTTTCCCTCTTTATATTCTTTTAACAGTTGATATTGATAACTTTTATCACATTTTCCTAGAAATTCTGCTGCTAATAATATGCTTTCTTCCTCCGATATATAGGGTAAGCAACCATGAACAATTCCTGCTTCTGAAGGTATTTTAGCATCTTTTATTATTATATATACCTGGTCCATAAGCCCGAATAAAAAAGGATCTTGAATTTCTATTTGCTTTAGATAATTATTAATTTTTGCTGGTATTTTAAAATATTGTTCTCTTGTCATTTGAAGCGCCTTCTTTTGATAGTTTATTTTATCATTTATGGTTGTCTTTTTCAATAAGGGCTATTTTATGATATGATTGTTGTGAGGCGATTTTATGAAAGAGTTAGAAAAATGTTATTTATGTCCTAGAAATTGTGGTGTTAATCGATACCAGCATGTTGGTGTTTGTGGTGCTGGTGATAAAATTAAAGTCGCTCATTATGGTTTGCATTACTGGGAAGAGCCTATTATTTCTGGTGATTCTGGTAGTGGTACTATTTTCTTTTCTTATTGTAATTTGAAATGTATTTTTTGCCAAAATTATAAAATTAGTACAGGGGGATATGGAAAAGAAATTACTGAGGAGCGACTTCAAGAGTTATGTTTAGAATTACAAGAGAAAGGTGCTAATAATATTAATCTTGTTACTCCGACTCATTATGTTCCACAAATTGTATCATCTATTCATAAAATTAAAGATGATAAGTTAAAAATACCTGTTGTTTATAATACAAGTAGCTATGAAAATGTATCTACTATTCAAATGCTTGATGGAACTATCGATATTTATTTAGCTGATTTAAAATACTTTGATGATAATTTAGCTTGTAATTATTCTCATTGTAAAGATTATTTTCAGTATGCTAGTCAAGCAATTCATGAAATGGTTAAGCAAGTGGGAAAGTTTGTTATTGAAAATGATTTAATGAAACGTGGAGTGATTGTTAGAATACTTATTTTGCCAGGATATGTAGAGGATGCTAAAAGGCTGGTACATTATTTATATACTACATATCATGATACAATAATCATTAGTTTGATGAATCAGTATACTCCTTTAAAAAAGTTTAATAACTATCCTAATTTAAATAGGAAAGTTAGCGATGATGAATACCAGAAAGTAATTGACTATGCAATTGATTTAGGAGTTAAGTATGCTTTTATACAAGAGGGTGAAACACAGAGTGAAAGTTTTATTCCAAATTTTGATTGTTCTAAGATATAATATATATAGAGGTGATAAGTTTGAAAAATTATAGAATTAATCCAGATAAAAAATATGTTTCTGTTATTATGGAAGGACTTCAGAAAAAAGATGGTCATTGTCCATGTAGAGTTAATGTAGATGATACTACATTATGTCCATGTGATGAGTTTATTAATGATGGTATTTGTAAATGCAAATTATATATTCCGATGGAAGAAGCAGAAGAAAAAATAAAAAAAATTAAGGAGAAAGAAAAGAAAGATGGAGATAACACTAAGTAAATCATTAACCGCTAAAGAATATCATCAAATGATTAATGAATACTATACTAATACTTATGGACTTGCTGATGTTTCTACTAAAACTACTTGCAAATCTTATAGGCCTTCTATTTGGGAAATTATGTTAGGAGAAAGTTCCAATTGTAATTTTGTAAATACTGTTACTTCTGTTTCTGGAGTTTTAAGAGAAAGCGGTGAGGAATTCTCTTTTTGTCATGAACTTTCTCATTCAGATCTTGAAAAAATACTATGTGCTAAGTTTTCTAATTATACAATAGATGATTTTTCTTTTCGTACTTGTTCTGTTCTATCACTATTTTCAAAAAGTGGTTTTAAAGAAAAGTTTTTAGGAATTGATGTGAAACTTCATAAAAATATAAAAAACAAACTTATTCGAAAATAATGTTTTGTGAAAAAACGATGAAATTTATAAGACTTTCTAGGTGTTATTCTTGGTGTTTTTTTTAAATTATGGTATATTTGTATGGGAGGTAGAATTATGAGAAAAGTTAAATTTCTATTTGTAATGTTAATTGGAATTTTATTGGTGCCATATACAGTATTTGCTGCAGACGATACCAATTCAGATACTAGTTCTGATAAAAAGGTAAATGTATACTTTTTTTATGGTAACGGATGTGGATATTGTGCTAAGGCTGAACAGTTCTTTGATGGCTTAAAAGAAGACTATGGTGATCAATTTAATTTAGTAATGTATGAAACATGGTATGACAGTGATAACGCTGATTTAATGCAAAAAGTTGCTGATGCCCGTAAAGAAGAAGCTAGTGGTGTTCCTTATATTATTATAGGTAATCAATCTTGGAATGGCTATGACTCTTCTTATGATGATGAAATTATCAGTAAAATAGAATCTGAATATAAAACGAATCCTAGCGAACGTTATGATATTATGAATTACGTTGACGGAATTAATCTTTCTGATGCTTCTGGTTCTGTCAATAGTTATGCTTCTGATATCGCTGTAGTTATTGCAATTGTATTAGTTGTTGCAGCTATTGGTGGTGGCATATGGTTTGCTAGAAAAAAGGCTGCTTAAAATAGATAATTATGGTTATCTATTTTTTATTTTGTGTTATACCTTGAGTATAATGGAGGTGTGTGATATGACTGATGTTAATTTATTAGTTAACGCTATGTTAACAAATAGTGATGAAGTTATTATGTTACTTGGAAATAAAGCTAATAACAATGGGATTACTGATGCTGTACGAGATAGTATTCGTTCTTTATCTTCGGAAGACCAAAAGATAATAACTAAACGATTAGAACAAATTTTGTATGATTGCTACTTTGATATGAGTTCTGAACTTGAGAAGTTATCGACTAGAGAATTATTTTATTTAAAAGAAAGTTTGATTTATTATATCGGGAGAATATCTAAACCTGATATAGCACTTTTAAAGAAAATATATTCTATAGAAGAAGATAAACATTTGCTTTTAAATATTGCATTTTCAAGCTTAATTACTGGAGATGAAGAAATTGAAGCTGATTTTATTTCCAGAATTAGTCCTGGTAATGACTATGACAAACTAATTCGGTCTTGGACCATGGCTTTTTTTGCTAATTCGGATAATCCATATTCTTATATAGATACTGGTAAAGATGACTGGTCTTTAGCTAAACAAGCCCGTCTAAAAAGACTTGCTATTAACGATAAAAATAATCCAAAATTCTCTAAAGCTAAAGCTTTTCGCTGGTTAGATCTTGTTGTCATTGATTTATTTTTGGAAAATCGAGGTCCAAAGGCTATGTCTAGTGATGATTACAAAATTATTTCAGATACCATTGTTGAGTTAGAAGGATATTCCAAAAACAAAGTAAAGCAATTGCATCTAGTAAAGGCCAAAATTAATCATCATAATCCCTATTTATAAGCTGTTAAATTTTAGCAGTTTTTTGTTGACTTTTTATTCTTTCTGTTGTATAACTGTGTTAATTAATTGATACAAAGGAGGTAGTTATGGAGTTTGAATTTGATGATGATAAACCTATCTATAAACAATTGGTAGATAAATTAAAACTTGAAATTGTTTTAGGCCACTTTAA
This sequence comes from uncultured Bacilli bacterium, assembly GCA_944364005.1. The sequence continues at coordinate 28,119 of CALVVW010000006.1, forward strand.
AAGTGGGGATAAACTTCCTTCTGTTAGAGAGCTTTCTACGATGATATGTGTTAATCCTAATACTATCCAAAGATCTTTAGCAGAATTAGAAGCAGAACATTTAATTTATACTAAGAGAACTTCTGGGAAGTTTGTTACAGAAGATGAAGATATCATTCATCAAGTAAAACAAGAGTTAGCAAGAGATAAAATTAATACCTTTGTCTCCGACATGGAGGCTTTAGGATTAAAAACTGGAGATATTGTAAAACTATTGAAAGAGAGGAAATAGTCATAATGGAGTTTATTGAGTTTAAAAATTTATCTAAAAACTTTGGACCTAAAGAAGCTTTAAAAAATATAAATCTTAAGATTGAAAAAGGGAAAATTTATGGATTACTTGGTCCTAATGGTAGTGGAAAAACTACAATGATTAAAATTATTAATGATTTATTACAACCAACATCTGGAGAGATTTTAATTAATGGTCGTGAACCTGGTATTGAAAGTAAAAAAATTATATCATTTTTACCAGAAAGAACATATTTAAATATGAATATGAAAGTATCTGAATTAATTCAATTTTTTAAAGATTTTTATGAAGATTTTGATGAAAAGAAAGCATTGCAACTATTACATAAATTAAAAATTAAAGAGACTGACCAGTTAAAAAATATGTCTAAGGGTACTAAAGAAAAAGTACAACTTGTCATGGTTATGAGCAGAAAAGCAGATTTATATATTTTAGATGAACCTATTGGTGGTGTTGATCCTGCTAGTCGTGATTATATCTTAGAAACGATTCTTACAAATTTTAATGAAGGATCATCTATTCTTATTTCTACTCATTTAATTTCTGATATTGAAAAAATTCTTGATCAGGTTATCTTTATTAATCAGGGTAAAATTGTATTAAATGAAGATGCGGATACGATTCGTAAAAAGAAGAAAACAACGATAGATAAATTATTTAGGGAGGAATTTAAATGCTAAGTAAGTTATTAAAATATGATTTTAAATCTTTATCTAAAATATTAATTCCTGTTTATCTAGTTAGTTTGTTACTAGCTTTGCTAACTAGAGTTATTAATATGCTAGCGGATAAGTTTCATATATTCTCTGTTCCTAGTGGATTTATTAGTGGTATCTTTGTTGTTGTATTGATTGCTATTCCTATCGCAACTTTTATCTTTACTATTCTTAAGTTTTACCAAAACTTAATTAAAGATGAAGGATATTTAATGCATACGCTTCCTGTTAGTAAAAACAGTTTAATTTTATCTAAGACTATTAGTTCTACTGTGTTTATTATTCTATCTTTTGTCTTTACTATCTTGTTCTTATTTGTTGGAGTTTATGGTCTTTGGTTTGATTCTAGTTTTTTATCATTAATTTGGGATTTATTTAAGCAAATTGATACTTTATTTATCATACTTACCCTACTTTCAATATTAATTAGTGTTATCTATAATCAAGTGATGATATATGCATCTATTGCCTTAGGACAAAAACACAATAATAAAGTTATGTACTCTGTTATTTATGGTGTCGTACTTTATAATGTTACGCAAATACTTTCTGTAGTAATTTTAATTCCTGTGATGTTTTTAGATCCTAATTATCAAAAATACATTAATGGTACTTCTATTAGTGATTTTGGACTTATTAATGGATATTTATTATTTGCTTTATTCTTATCTATATTATTTACTGTAGCATATTATATTCTTACTGTTAAAGTATTAGATAAAAAACTAAATTTAGAGTAAAAAAGATTGCTTCTTAGGGAAGCAATTTTTTTATGGAAGGATTAACTCTTGACCAATGGATAGTAGGTTTGATGTTAAATTATTTAATAATTTTAACTCTTCTACACTAGTATTATTATCTTTGGCAATAGACCATAAACTGTCTCCTTTTTTTACAATATATGTTTTCTTTGACTCCTTTTTAGGAATTTTTAATTTGTCTCCTATTTGTAAGTTTACCGTTTCTAGATTATTAATTTCTATTAAGTCATCTACTGGTACATCGTATTTTTGAGAAATTAACCATAAACTATCACCTTTTACTACTGTATAGATTTCGTATTCTTCTTCTCCTGTTATTTCTTGAGCTGGTACCTTTAATTGTTGCCCAATATATAAGTTATTACTTGTTATATTATTTAATCTTTTTAATTCATCTACTGTTATATTATACTTTCTGGCAATTCCGTATAAAGTATCACCTTTTTTTACTGTATAAGTTTCATAGGTTGGGGTGATTGCTGTTACAGGGATAAATAATACTTGTCCTATCTGAAGTAAGTCTGAAGTTAGGTTATTTAATCTTTTTAACTCTGCTACTGTTGTATTAAACTCGCTTGCAATTTTTGATAGAGTATCACCTTTTACCACTGTATATATATTATTTTCTGTGCTCATTCCTGGTGGGATATAAGTATAACCTCCATAATCTGCAATAGCTTTTACTACACCCTCTACATAATCTGTTAAATTGTTTTGTAATTTTTGCTGGTCTGCAGTATTATCAATAAAACCATATTCTACTAATAGTGATTGCATTGGTGTTGTTTCTCTAATAATATAATAATAATCTTTACTAGGGTCTTCTGGAAGTCTCCTTTGATAAATTTTTCTCATCTTTTGACCTGCATCACCGATATTTTCTAAGGCCATACTAGCTAAGGTATCGTCATTACGAAGAGCATAGATAATTTCTGCACCTTCTCCTCCCCCGGAATTGATATGATTCGATATTAAAATGGCATTAGGATCTCCATTAAATGCATCATTTGCTCTTCTTAATCTTTCTGTTCTTGAAATGTCTTCGTCTGTTGTTTTTATTGATACTACAGGAATACCTAGTTCTTGTAATCTTCTTGTCATATAGTTTGCTGCTTGTAGAGTAAAATCCTTTTCTCTTAAGTTGCCGCTAATTGCTCCCGGGTCACTTCCTCCATGACCAGAATCTACTACAACACCCGTTATTTTCCTTTCGTTCATCTTTTTCACCTCTACATTAAAATATGTAAGGCTGGGCGATTTTGCTACTGAAATAGTAACTATTAAAAATAATCTTACACTTTTTAGCATAAGATTATTATCTTAAATTATAAATTTATGTAATTTCCGTGATTGTCTTATTTCGGGTATCTTCTAATTTTTGACAATCTTTTTTAATTCATCAGAGCAATAAATATTTATATTCTAATCTTTCTTTCTCACTTATAATATGACTATTCTTTTTAAACATATCTTTTAATTTCTTATAATCTCCATTTATACTTTCATGACTAGCAATAATCATATCCATTTTAGATACGTTTGCAAGATCTAAATTTATTCCATTTATTTTAGCAAGTGATTCTATAAATATCCTTTGACTTCTACCATTACCTTCACGAAAAGGATGTAAAGCATTAATATCAGCAAATAATTCCACTAATTTATCTAGCGTTTCTTCATTATCATAATCTACAAAATATTTTTCTTTTTTTACTTTATCAAAAACATCATTACCAAATGACTCTATATGTTCTATTAAACAAAATAAATCTTATTTAGCTATATTACAATTTCTTATATCTCCAGCCTAGTTATAAATATCTTGAAATAAATATTTATGAATATCTTGTAAATATTTAAAATCAAAATTACCTTTCAATGGTTTTTCATTTAATTCATAAATTCTTAAAGATACAAGTTCTCTTTCGGCATTGAATAAATCTTCATCATTTGTAATATTTAGCTTATTAATTAATACATCAGTTCCTTTATAACAATAATCAGCAGTTTTTTCATAAGTGTATTTGTATTTATTATCCATAAATTCCTCTATACTTTTCTATAACTTTTCTGCGTTCTATTTCTGTTGTAGATTTACCAATTATACAATTATAAAGTTTTTGTTTTAATTCTTTAGTTAATGGCATACCCTCTTGGGCCATAGCGCCATCAACTTTTTTGATTTTCTCTTCTATTTCTTTTTCAGTTTGTTTTTCATTATTCATTAAAACCACTCACTTTCTTAAGCTTTTTTGATATATTTATTATATCACAATTTGCTTAATATATTATTAGTTTTGTCATATTAAAAACACTTTTGTTAAAAAGTATTTCAGTGTAATAATTGATTAATAACTCTTACATTATTTACCGGCTTAATTCTAACTTTGGTGTCCACTATCTACCACTATACCCGTAGTTTTTCTTTTATCTTTTACTTTTTCTACTTTATCTCCATCATATATTTCTTTAATCCTTCAGAGATGATATTATAATCTCTATCATGATATATTTTACAGTTAAGAGAAATCCATTTTCTAACACTTAAGGTTTCTCTTTCTGATTTTTATATTCACATATACTACATTCTTTCTGCTTCGATAAAGTTATTCTATGCGTGGCCATATAATTATGATTTTGCTAACTGGAGGATGCAAATAAAAATGATAAAACCTATACTTAGTATTAGAATACCGTATGGTATATTTGTTCATATATCAATTATTTTGATTAAGTTTTCAAATTTGCATTTTAAAAAGCAAATTCCTAATATACAAAAAAAGATGTTTAGATACTTTTTAAAATTAATCTTTTTTGCTGCCTTTTTGGCATTCATATTTTTAGGCTATTGTAATCATAGTATTTGATACCTTAGTTTCTTTTTGATAATTCTTCTATGATATGTTCATAATTTTTATCATTTAAAATGTCACTCATAATTCTTACATAACTTTCATACCTATTAATATTAATTAATCCGTTTGTAACAGCTTGTTTAATGGCGCATGAATTGCATGGTTCATTATAATGTAGGCAATCATGATATTTACATTTATCCTTATAGTCCTTAAATTCTTTAAAATACTCTTGGACTTCTTCTGGATTGAATGATGAAATATCCAAACTTCTTATTCCTGGTGTATCTATAATCGATGAAGTTTTTTCCCATATATAATATTTTGATGTTGTTGTGGTATGTTTGCCTCGTTTACTTTTATCGCTTACCTGACCTGTTTTAATTTCATTGCTATTCATAAGAGCATTAGTAAGCGATGACTTTCCAACTCCACTATTTCCAACTAATATCACTTGTTTTCCCAATATATATCTCTTTAAATCATCTATACCAGTATTTTTATATGTAGAAGTTTCTATTACTGGAATATTAATTTTTCTATAAATATCTAGAATTTTTTCTTCGGCATTCGTCTTTAAATCACATTTATTTAAACAAATGATCGCCGGAATATCACTATTTTTTAAAATCATTAAATATCTATCTATAAACTTAGGATGAAGTGGTGGTTCTTGTGCTGCAACAACAATTACTGCCATATCAATATTGGCGGCTATATTTTTAATTAAGCCTGAATCATTAATTTTTGTACTATCTTTTTTTATTCTGGATAATAAAGATGTTCTTTTTAATAAATTGGTTATTAAATAAGTATTATTAATTTTATTTAATACTACTTTATCACCTGGAAATAATACTTGATTACATACTATATTCATATCCTTTCTTAATCTTGCTACCACTAGTTTTTCATTATATAAAATATATGCATCATTATATCTAACTTCAACTACTATCCCATATTTATCATTATTTTCAATAACGAAATTTTCTAATTTATTATTCTGCTTTTTCGTTGACTTTTCTTTAGCTCTTTGTTTTTTTTCTTTACTTTTTTTTGTTTGAAAACTTTCATAAGCATTATAGTGTGGCATTAATAACACCTCCGATTATTCTTTCTGTTCTATTTCATTATGATTCTTCTTATTTATTGGACCTTATTTCTTACTTTTTAACATATGCTTTTATTTGTCTTTTTGCTTTGGTTGTTTTTACTATGTCTAACCATCCAATATTAGGTCCTGATGATTGTTCATCTGTAATAATTTTTACCCTATCTTTATTATGTAGAGTATGACCACATTCTACAAGTTTGTCGTTTACTGTAGCACCAACCATTTTATTTCCAAGTTCAGTATGAATTTTATATGCGAAATCAATAGCAGTCGACCCTGATGGTAATTCCATTATCTCTCCTTTCTTTGTATATACATATACTCTTGGTGATAATAATTCTTGTTGTATATGTTTTACAAATTCTTGATTATCTGCAAAAGTCTGGTCTATTTCTACTAAAGATTCAAAAAATTGATACTTATTTTTTAAATCTTCTTGCATTATATTTCTAGCATTACCTTTGTTTATATTCCAAAAAGCTGTTAATCCATATGAGGCTATTTTTTCTTTTTCAAAAGTTCTTATCTGAATTTGAACTAATCTACCATCTGCTCCAAATACTGTAGTATGAAGAGAGCTATACAGATTAGTTTTGGGATTTGCTATGTAGTCTTTAAATCTATTATTCACAGGAAAATATTTATCATGAACCATTCCTAAAGTTGGGTAGCAATTAGCAACATTATCAACAAGGATTTTTAGTGCTAATAAATCATGAATATCTGATAATTTTTGTCCTTGTTCTAGACGTTTATATATTCCATAGATATTTTTTGTTCTTATTTTTAGTTCATGTGGAATATTGGCATCCGATAATACTTTATTTATTGTTTGTAACATTTCTTCGCGACATTGTTTGGTATCTTCGTCTATTTTCATTCTTATATCGTTTACTCTTTGATAGGCAGCTGAATTATAATATTTTAAAGATAAATCCTCTAATTCACTTTTTATTATATGCATTCCTAGTCTGTCCGCTAAAGGGACATATAACAATAATGTTTCTTTAGCATTTTCTTTTTGCTTAAATTCTGATTTAAATTGTAATGTTCTCATATTGTGAAGTCTATCGGCAAGTTTGATTATAATAATTCTTACATCATTTGTTATACTAGTAATAATTTTTCTAGTATTTGCTAGATTTTGTTCTTGTTTGGTTGCGAAATTCATTCTACTAATCTTAGTTACTCCGTCTACTAAGTTTGCTACATCATCATTAAAATCTATTGCAATCTGTTCTTTGGTAATTTTGGTATCTTCTAGCGTATCATGTAATAAGGCAGCACAAAGGGTATCTGTATCTGCATACATTTCAGCTAGAGTATACGCTACATTTAATGGATGAGTAATATAATCTTCTCCGCTTTGACGTTTTTGTCCTTTATGTAATTCTTCTGCATAGTAATATGCTTTTTTTACCATTTCTAGTCCTTCTATGTTGTATTCTGCAACTTTTGAAAGTAAATCATTTACAGTTAAATTATTCATATACACCTCCCTATAAATAAAAACGCGCTATGGCGTATTGCCTTAGCGCTTGTATTATTTTAAAGAAGCAAAGCATGAATGTAATGACATGATTAAAGAAACTATTGAATTATGCAATGCATATTTTATTTTTTCTTTAGAAATCACACTCATAACTACACCTCTTTAAATGTTAGTATTCAATTTATCACTAAATGTTGGCGTTGTCAATAGTAATTTTTATTATTAATTTTATATAATTTAAGATTTAAAAAAGTAGAGTCTTTCTGTCAGCAACTTCGGCCTTTATCTCTACTATCTTCTTATTTTACTAATATGTTTTTTCTTTTTCTTTCGGCTCTAGAGCTTTTAATATTTCCAATTCTATAGCAGAACGAAATGCTCTTGATTTATCTATAAATTCATTGATTGTATCTTGGTCAACATTAGACCATGAAAAATTGATTGTTGGAATTGGTAATTCTTCACTTTTGTGATTAGCATATTCTCTAATAAATTCTCTTGTTGTTCTACCATTGCCTTCTCTAAATGGATGTATGTTTAA